>CBHTUB010000001.1:0-45769 GCA_966095595.1 uncultured Chryseosolibacter sp.
GGCAATGGCTGATCGAAGGTCACAGGGATGACTGGAAGATCAACGTCTACGGTCAGTGCAAATCATGGATCGATCAGGGCCTGCAGCCGCGTTCAATTACGCGTGATCTCGATTGGGGGATTCCTGTACCGCTGGACGATGCAAAGGGTAAAGTCCTGTACGTTTGGTTCGACGCACCTATCGGCTACATATCGGCAACAAAGGAATTGAAACCCAATGACTGGGAGAAGTACTGGAAAGATCCTGAAACACGCCTGATCCATTTTATCGGCAAGGACAATATTGTTTTTCACTGCATCATTTTTCCTTCGATGCTGAAGGCTGCCGGCGATTATATTTTACCGGATAATGTCCCGGCGAATGAATTCCTGAATCTTGAGGGTGAGAAGCTATCAACATCCCGTAACCACGCAGTGTGGTTGCATGAATATCTTGCCGACTTTCCCGGCAGGAGAGACGAGCTGCGTTACGTTCTGAATTCGATCTCACCCGAGACGAAAGATTCTGACTTTACCTGGAAGGATTACCAGCAAAAAGTAAACAGTGAGCTGGTTTCCATACTTGGCAATTTTGTCAATCGTGTAATGGTACTCACATGGAAGTACTTTGATGGCAAGGTGCCCAGTGAGCATGAGCTTCCGGGAACGGATGACAGGAGGAAAAAGATTTTAGTGCAATACAACAAGGCACACGAAGACCTCAACAGGGCTGCGAAGTCCATGATCGATGCGCTGACGAACTTCCGTTTCCGAGAGGCGCAGTTCGAGTTGATGAACATGGCCCGTGTCGGGAACAAGTTCCTTGCCGATACAGAGCCCTGGAAGCTTGCGAAAGACGACATGGAAGCTGTAGGCTGCATATTGAACTATGCACTGACGGTTGTGGGCAACATCGCGATCGCGGCGGGGCCTTTCTTGCCCGACGCATCGGCAAGCATCATCAAGCAGCTGAATGCCGTTCAGCTCTCGGATAAATGGAAGGAGTTCTGGCGCAAGGAAGAGCTTGTTCCTACTGTTCCCGAACATCATCAGCTGAACGCAGCTGAATTACTTTATAAAAATGTCGAGGATGCAGAGATCGAAACGCAGATGCTGCGTCTTCAGAGATCAAAACCACAGCCTGTGAACGCTGCATCAGTTAAGCCCTTGAAACCCGAGATCGTTTATGACGACTTCGCGAAGCTCGACATACGAGTTGGAAAAGTTCTGGCCGCAGAGAAAATGCCGAAGTCCGACAAGCTGTTGAAATTGACAGTCGATACCGGCGTTGATCAGAGGATCGTGTTGAGCGGGATAGCCAAACACTATTCTCCTGAAGAAATGATTGGGAAACAGGTCACGTTGATCGCGAATCTGGCACCTCGGAAAATGATGGGCATCGACTCACAGGGAATGATCCTGATGGCTGAAGATGCCGATGGTAAGTTGAAGCTCCTTCAACCCAATGATATTGTTGCACCGGGATCTACCGTAAGCTAAAGACTTTGTCGATCCAGGTTCTTTTCGTGCCAGGTGACGTCGCCGTCTTTCCTGGCATGAACTTTCATCGTCACGACGACTTCATCTGCTCCGGCATTCAGACATGCATTCTGTGCGTCTTTCGCGACCTGCATGAGTTCATCGTAGTTTCCCTGCATGACTGTCTCCATAGGACCAACCGTGTAGGCTACGCCTGATCTCTGAATGACTTCTATAGCCTTATCGATGATCGGATAAAGTGGCTTGGTTGCGATCGGTACGATCTGGATCGAGATGTGGACCTGGTGTTTCATCTAGTTATTGAATTGACTCATTGTTATGGCAGCCCCGGCAGTGCAGAAGGACAAAATCATTTCATTTGCTTTCTTGATGACCTCGGGCAGTTTTTGAAATTCCTCCTGGGTGAAGTTGCTCAGGACAAAATCCACTTGCTGCCCTTTGCCAAATTCATTGCCGATGCCGAAACGCAATCTGCTGTAATCCTGACCACCGAGAAGCAATTCGATATTCTTGAGACCATTGTGCCCGGCAGAGCTTCCCTTTGTTCGCAGGCGAAGACTTCCGAATGGCAGGGCCAGGTCATCGACGATCACGAGGATGTTTTCTTTCGGGATCTTAAGCTCATTCATCCAATAGGTCACGGCCTTTCCGCTCAGGTTCATATAGGTTGTCGGCTTGATCAGATGCAATGTTCTTCCCTTGTATTTGATCTCTGCTTTCTCAGCCAGCCGGCTTACCCCGAAGTTTGCCTGATGAAGATCGGCCAACTGATCAAGGACCAGGAAACCGATGTTATGCCTTGTAAGCTCATATTCGGGCCCGATGTTGCCGAGCCCTGCGATCAGGTATTTCATGTTTAAAGAAACAAAAAATCCCGCCTTATGCAGGCGGGATTTTAAATGACGAATTCAATTTTCTTATTTCTTGCCAGCTTCCTTCTTGGGAGCTTCTGCAGGCTTCTTGGCATCAGCAGCGGCAGCGGGTGCGCCGGCAGCAGGTGTTGCACCTTCAGCAGGAGCGGCAGCAGCTTCTTCAGCAGCGAGTTTCGCAGCACGTGGCACTTCAACGGCAGCGATAGTGGCTTGCTTCGGATCGAGGAACTCGAGGCCCGCGATGTTCATATCACCAACCTTGATGGCGTGGTGAAAGTCCAGTGTCGATACATCCACGTCGATATGATCAGGCATATCTTTCGGGAAGCCATATACTTTCAAAGCAGCTCTTTTTCTGATAAGCGTACCGCCTTTGGCAACGCCGGGGGCCTGGCCTACAAGACGGGCAGGAATGTTCATCTTGATCTTGCGATCTTCAGAAATTCTCAGGAAGTCTGCGTGGAGAATGATCTCGCTTACCGGGTGAAACTGAACCTCCTGGAGGATTGCCTGGCACTCTTCACCTTCGATGTTGATGTGAACAAAGTGCGCTTCATTGGTGTACACAAGCTCCCTGAAAAGGATCATCGGTGAATAGAAGTGAACCTGGTTGTCACCTCCGTACAGTACACAAGGAACGAGACCTTCGTCTCTCAGTTTCTGTGAACCTGACTTACCGAGATTTGCTCTTTTATACCCTATAATCTCTACGGTTTTCATAAAATATAATTGTTTAAAATGTTTACAGTTTAATGAACAACGAGCTTATCGATTCGTTGTCGTGGATCTTCCGGATCGCCTTTGCAAACAATCCCGATACGCTCAGGACCTTGATCTTTGAAGACTCTTTCTTTAACGGAATAGTGTCCGATACGACAAGCTCTTCAAGCACAGATCCTTCGACGTTCTCATATGCGTTACCTGAAAGCACGGGATGTGTACACACCGCTCGCACAGACTTGGCGCCATTTTCTTTTAAAAGTGTTGCAGCCTTGCAGATCGTTCCCGCCGTGTCGACAAGGTCGTCAACCAGGATCACGTCCTTACCTTCAACCTCACCGATCAGCCTCATGGACGCTACTTTGTTGGCCTCTTTCCTGTACTTATCACATACCGCGAGTTCTGCATCGAAGAACTTGGCAAAGTTTCTTGCGCGCTTGATGCCACCCACATCAGGTGTGGCGAACATAATGTCTTTCAACCCGAGTGACTTCAGGTATGGAACGAAGATGTACGAGCCATCCATGTGGTCCACCGGAATGTCGAAAAAACCCTGGATCTGATCAGCATGCAAGTCGCAGGTGATAATCCGATCAGCTCCGGCAGCGGACAGAAGGTTGGCGATCATCTTTGAAGCAATGGCAACCCGGGGTTTGTCTTTTCTATCCTGACGTGCATAGCCAAAATAGGGAATCACGACGTTCACATTGTGAGCGCTTGCCCGTTTTGCTGCATCAACCATCAGCAACAATTCCATCAGATTGTCCGAGGGCGGAAAAGTCGATTGAATGAGGTATACATCATGGCCACGAACGGACTCAGTGATGAAAGGCGACATTTCGCCATCGCTGAATTGCTGGTAATTCACAACTCCCAGTGGTTCACCGTAAGCGTTGGCAATCTTTTCTGCCAGGTAGTGAGTGGCCCTGCCACTGAAAATTTTTACAGCCATGACTGGGTAGCAATGAGGTTTTTTAACTAAAAATCCCGTCACAGGACGGGATTTTTGGTTGTCCGACCAGGGCTCGAACCTGGACTTTCCTGAATCAAAATCAGGCGTGTTGCCAGTTACACCATCGGACAATGTCCTTTTTCACCCTAAAACCGTCTGAAAAACACGTTTTCGTTGGATTTGGGTCTGCAAAGGTAGAATTATTTTCGAAAAATGTAAGAGTGAGGATAACTTTTAGAGGTCTTTTTCCTCAGCTATAGCGCCGCCGTTTTCAATAAATCCCTCGGCCCAAAAGCGGTATTTATCGAGGATCGATATCACGGCATTTTTCAAATGCCTGCTGTTGCCGAAGTTGATGGCGCCATACATCGTTGTGGCATACCCCTGCCAGATAGATCGGTTCTGTCGACGGTCGTAAAACTGTATCAGCAGCGTACCGCTTTTCATATTGAATTTCTGAGGATCGTAGTTCAGATCCTCCTTGCCTGATCGCGCCCACTCTTCAATATCCGGTTGATTGTAGCCATTGAATTTCAGGCTGTCACCGAACATTTTAAAGCCTATGATCAGATGTGGTTTATTGGATACCTGCCGATAACCGAGGAATTTCATCCGGGCGATGATCGATTTTTCTATGACCTCGTTCGTCATGGTCGTGTCAACGGCCCCGGCAGGACGCATAATATCGAAAGTCCGATATTTTTTGAAGTTACCCTTATAAAAGTAGTCGTATTAGACAGGGAGTTCCTTAAATCCCAGACATGAACCCAGCATGACAGAAAGGAACAGAAAAGGCAAAAGTTTTCTCATGTGGCCAACAATTTTCAGCAAGCTTAAGATACGCTAAAAATTCAATACCAGCTAGAGGCTCCGCCGCGCCATTCAGCCTATTTAACCGATTTCAGCCACTCGCGTGCATTGACAAATGGCTCAATCCACGGCGAAATCTCGTCGTTTCTGCGTGTTGTTGGATAATATCCCCAGTTCCATGGGAAAAGCGATCTTTCCAAATGGGGCATAATCGCCAGGTGTCGCCCGTCTTTGGAAGCCAGCGCAGCCGTTGAGTGCGTCGATCCGCCAGGCGTACCCGGATACTCGGCGTACGAATATTGTGCAGCGATCTGGTATTGCCCTGTCGACTCAGGAAGCATAAATCTGCCCTCTCCGTGGGCGATCCACACACCCAGCCTTGACCCGATCATACTCTTCAGCATGATTGAATTGTTTTCTGGAATAGTAATGTTGAGGAATGCAGATTCGAATTTTTCGGAGCTGTTGTGATGCATCTTCGGATGGTCCTTCCACTCCGGGTACAAAAGCCCTAGCTCCATCATCAGCTGGCACCCATTGCACACACCGAGGCTCATGGTGTCCTTGCGGCGATAGAAATTTTCCAAAGCTTCCTTTGCCTTAGGATTGTAGAGGAATGCTCCGGCCCATCCTTTTGCAGAGCCCAGGACATCCGAATTTGAAAATCCTCCAACGAAGACGATCAACCTTATGTCGGACAGGTCTTCACGACCTGAAACCAGGTCGGTCATATGGACATCCTTTACATCGAAGCCCGCAAGGTATAATGTATAGGCCATCTCGCGATCGCCGTTGACACCTTTCTCCCGTATGATCGCAGCCTTCAGTCCCGTAGGCTTTCTGCGCGATGCGTCGATGCCGTACGTACTCAGACGTCCATCGAATTTTTTAGGGAACGAATATTGGAGCGGTTGTTTTTTGTAATTCTCATAACGCTTCTCTGCATGGTCGGCAGGTCTTTGTTTCCTGTCGAAGAGGTAAGATGTCCTGTACCAGGTGTCGCGAAGCTGATCGATATCGAAGGATTGTGATTTCAACACCAGTGTTCGTTCCGATGTCACCTCACCGATGATCTGGTATTGAATGTTTCCGGCCTTGAGTGCGGCGAGATCATTTTCATCCTTCACCTGCATGACAAGAGCCGGATTTTCAGCAAAGAGTGATTTCACCGGATCACTACCGAGCAGGGTGTTATCGATCTTCAAACCAACTTCCGGATTGGCAAACGTCATCTCCAGCAATGCGGTGATCAACCCGCCTTAAGAGACATCGTGTCCTGCCAGGATCTTTCCTGCCCTGATCATGGATTGAATCGCATCAAATACCTTCGCGAGGTTGGCAGGATCGTTGACAGTCGGTGCTTCGTTGCCGAGCAGGTTGAGTACCTGTGCGAGGCTCGAACCGCCAAGCTTGAACTCGTCCTGTGAGAGGTTGATATACACGATCTTCGATCCCCTGACAGATTCGAGAACGGGCGATACCGTTTTCTTTACGTCTTCGACTTCTGCTATAGCCGAGATGATCACTGTGCCGGGAGCATACACCACTTCGCCTCCGGGATATTTTTGCGTCATCGACAATGAATCCTTTCCTGTCGGGATGTTGATGCCCAGCCGGATCGCAAAATCACTTACTGCTTCAACTGCCTTGTAAAGCCTCGCGTCTTCTCCTTTTTGTTTCGCAGGCCACATCCAGTTTGCGCTCAATGAAACGCCTTTGAGTCCATGTGTCAGCGGAGCCCACACGATGTTGGTCAATGCTTCTGCGATGGCCAGTTTGCTTCCCGCAGCCGGGTCGATCAATGCCGCACCTGGTGCGTGGCCGATCGCGTTGGCAACACCTTTTGTCCCCGAGTAGTCCAGCGCCATGACGCCGACATTGTTCAGCGGAAGCTGGATCGGACCACAGGTTTGTTGTGTGGCTACCTTTCCTGTTACGGAGCGGTCGACTTTGTTCGTGAGCCAGTCCTTGCAAGCCACAGCTTCGAGCTGAAGGACCTGATTCAGGTATTCTCCGAATTTATTTACATCGTATTGTACCGGTTTATAGCTGACAGGTTGTTCTTCATCCTTTAGAATGGTTTTCGGAGACGAGCCAAAGAGATGAGTGAGGTCCAACGCGACCGGTTTTTTTGCTGCACCGTTGCGTGAGAACTCCAGCTTATGATCTCCGGTTGCCTCGCCGATCACGTAAAACGGAGAACGCTCTCTCTCGGCCACTTTTTTCAGGGTTTCAATGTCTTTCTCGTGGATACCAAGTCCCATCCGCTCCTGTGATTCATTGCTGATGATCTCCTTGTCAGATAACGTCGGATCGCCAACGGGAAGCTTATCAATGAAAACTTTTCCTCCTGTTTCTTCCAGCAATTCAGACAAGCAGTTCAGGTGTCCTCCTGCACCGTGATCATGGATCGTGATGATGGGATTTTCATTCGATTCTACCATGGCACGGATCGCATTCATGACACGCTTCTGCATCTCGGGATTCGAGCGCTGAATGGCGTTCAGCTCGATCGCGTTACCAAATTCGCCTGTAGCTACAGAGGAAACTGCGCCGCCACCCATACCGATCCTATAATTGTCGCCGCCCAGCAAAACCAACTTATCGCCTTTCGCGAGGTGTCCCTTTTTGCTGTCGATCTCTTTTCCAAAACCGACGCCACCAGCCAGCATGATCACCTTGTCAAATCCGTATTTCTTTCCGTCTTCGAAATGCTCGAAGGTCAGCAAACTTCCGTTGATGAGAGGCTGACCGAACTTGTTACCGAAATCCGATGCGCCGTCAGAAGCCTTCACAAGTATTTCCTCCGGTGTTTGGTACAACCACTTGCGCGCTTCGAATTTTTTCTCCCACACACGGCCTCCTTCAAGGCGGGGATAGGATGTGATGTATACCGCTGTGCCAGCGAGTGGCAGAGCGCCTTTTCCACCAGCGAGACGATCGCGGATCTCACCGCCTGAGCCGGTAGCGGCACCGTTGAACGGCTCGACCGTTGTTGGGAAGTTATGTGTTTCGGCTTTTAACGATATAACCGAATCGATATCCTTCACCGTGAAGTAATCAGGCACGTCCTGTCGTTCAGGCGCAAACTGCTCGATCTTCGGACCTTTGATGAAAGCAACGTTATCCTTGTAGGCTGAAACCAGATAATTTGGATTCTCCTTCGAAGTTTTTTTGATTAGCTGGAATAGCGTACTCTCCTTCTCCTTTCCGTCGATGATGAATGTGCCATTGAAGATCTTGTGGCGGCAATGCTCGGAGTTCACCTGCGAAAATCCGAAGATCTCACTGTCGGTGAGTTTGCGTCCGAGTTGCTTGCTTACATTTTCGAGGTAATCGACTTCTTCCTTGCTGAGCGCCAGTCCTTCCTTTTCGTTATAGGCCGCGATGTTATCGATTTCCCGGATTGGCTCAGGTTGATGGTTGATCGTGAAAAGGTCCTGACCCAGCTCATCGTACTTAAGTTGAAGCATACGATCATATCGGGCGGATCCGTCGTGCACCTTTTCAAATTCTTCAATGCGTTCGATGCCGCTGATACCCATTGTTTGCGTTATTTCAACGGCATTGGTGCTCCAGGGAGTGATCATCTCCTTTCTGGGGCCGATGAAAGGTCCATTTAGGCTTTTTTCGGAAAGGTGCTCGCCTCCGCCGAAGAGCCAGATAAGTTTCTGAATATCACCGTTTTGAAAAGGCTGTGCCGAGCCAACAGCGTAAATTTTGTTGGCTTTCGAACGAAAGAATGAAATCATTGATTAACGAAAGGAATTAGAGGCCGTAAAATTACATTCATTTTACTGTTTTCTCAGTGAAAACGTAAAAATGTCCACTAACGGTTCTCCTCGGGGTGAATAAAGGGAAGACTCTGGTAAATGAGACCACTGTGCCCTGAATCCAGGACGTGAAATTTGTGATTTGGAACATGTTTCAGGAGGTGTTGCATGTTTTTTGGCTCAATCACCTTGTCGTAGCGTCCGGCAACCACCGTGAGTCCGATCCGGTTCCGGTTAATGATCGATGCCAGCTTTCTGACATTAAAGTGGAGGTGCCGGAATACAACCCATGAATAATAAACTCTTTTTCGTTTTTCTTCGGTTCCCATCTGATAGTCAGCGAAACGAACCAGGCCTTTGTCTACGAGGTTGGCGCGATTCAGGAACTCCGCAATTTTGAGGAATCGGTTATAATTACCGATCATACTTTTGAAAAACTTTCGCAGCAGAATAGGATATGTTGCCATGCTGTACCAAAAGCTGGTTTTTATTCCGTCGGGAGCGATCAGGTACACATGTGTCACACGGGGTTCAAAGGCCTCCAGCGATGCCAGTGCAAATTTTCCTCCCAGGCTGAAACCGACAACGGAGAATTCAGCGATGTTCTCCCGGGAGAGAAATGTCGCCATAAGCTCGTTCCAGAATTTTTTCTCCAAAGGCTGCTCGTCATAGCCCCATGTACTTTTACCATGAAAGAAAAGGTCAAAGATGTATAACTGGTAATGGGGTGCTAACGATTGAATAAGCGGTAAGTAAACGGAGTGATCCTGTCCGAACCCGTGGAAGAACAGAAGAACCTTTTCGCCCTGGCCGGCTTTTACATAATGCAGGGTACATTTACCGTGCGGCAGATACTTACTTTGCGTCATTCTACGTGTTATACACTTACAAGAGAATTAAAATTTCTGCACTTTTAAAATAATACTCCCATAAAGTCGTCTCCCTTGAAAAGGAGCGAGGCTATGGAGCTGGCCATGCAAATAAAGGAGCAAACATTTCTGCGGGAAAAGGACAGGCTGCTGGGGTTTATCCGCAACCGGGTTTCCAGCACCGAGGAGGCTGAAGATATTCTCCAGGATGTATTTTATCAGTTTGTCGCCGGGTTCGATACGATTGAATCGTTGGACCGCGTGACATCGTGGCTATTCTCGGTTGCCCGTAACAAGATCATCGACCGCTATAGGCGCGATGCCTCCCGGCCACAGCGGACCGAGTTGGAGACACTGGCCTCACAGGACGACGATGCACCGCTTTCCCTGCAGGAGATCCTGCCTGATCTCGGCAACACGCCGGAAGATTCATATTTGCGCGAGGTGATCTGGGACGCCATTATGGAGGCTCTTGACGAGCTGCCGGCGGACCAGCGCGAGATATTTATTCAGAACGAAATGCAGGAACGCAGCTTTCGCGATATCGCCGAGGAAACAGGTGTTTCAATCAACACCCTCTTATCGAGAAAACGGTATGCGATACTTGCATTGCGCAGGAAGCTTCAAAGTTTGTACAATGAGTTATAAGTGTAAGCTGTAAACAGAAACATATGAGCAAGGGAGTTAAAATAGTAAAATGGACGGTGGTGGGTGTGCTGTTTGTCTTTCTTTTCGGCTACATCACCATGGTTCTTTGGAATTGGCTGCTTCCGGAAATCTTTGGTATACGGGCTATCAACTTCTGGCAGGCATTGGGACTTCTACTTTTGGCAAAGATCCTTTTTGGTGGATTTCGGGGAAAGAGTTGGGGCAGCGGCCATGATCGTATCCACTGGAAGCAGCGCTATTACGAAAAAATGTCGCGTATGACACCGGAGGAAAAGGACCGTTTCAAGGCCCGCGTGTGGGAAAAGTGGTGTTCGGACAAAAATATCTCTAAAAAGCCGATGGGGGATTCACACGAGTAAGTTGTCCTTCGGAAAGAATTTCTCAGAAAAATAATCGATAAAACAGAACCCGGGGGATAATTGTGCGTTAAAGGAAACGTTGGAAACTTTTTAAATGCAAATAGTTTCCGTAGTTTTGTCGCCGATGGAAGAGCTAGATATAAAGGAAAAGATAATCAAGGGTGCTGAGGAGCTGTTCATGAAATACGGCGTCCGTAGCATTTCAATGGACGACATTGCGCGGCACTTGTCAGTTTCAAAGAAAACGCTCTATCAGCATTTTGCTGATAAGGAAGACATCGTGACGATGGCGTGTAAGTCGCACATGGATCGTAACATAAAAGAGTTCGAAGCGATCCAGAACAATTCGAAGGATGCGATTGAAGAGCTTGCCAACATTTCGACTTGTCTGAAGCGTAACATGGAGGATATGAATCCTTCCCTGTTGTTTGATCTGCAGAAATATCATCCGAGGGCATGGGGAGTTTGGGTCAAGCATAAGAACGAGTTTATAAGGTCTTCGGTGGTGAGAAACATCAGGCAGGGGGTCGAAGAAGGGCACTTCCGGCCGGAGATCAAGGCCGAGATCATTGCAGCGATGCGCCTTGAACTTATTCAGATAGGGTTTGACGAAGACGTCTTCCCGCGTGAAAAATTCCGTTTGGCGGAAGTTCAGATGGAGATTTTCGATCACTTCGTTCATGGTCTCGTAACCGAAAAGGGAAAGAAACTATATCAGAGATACAAACAAAAAGTCAATAACCATCAACCCACAACCATTCTATAAATGAAACGGATATATCTGATTCTACTCAGCACTTTGTTTTTACCGGGGCTCGTCAGGGCGCAGGAGAATCCAACGACAACGCAGGCATTTACGCTCGAGCAGTGTATTACTTATGCGCTCGAGAATTCAACGACGATGAAAAACGCAAGCATCGACGAAAAGATCGCACAGGCGAAAGTGAGAGAAACCCGCGGAATTGGGTTGCCTCAAATCGATGCTAGCGTGTCGTTGATGCATAACCAAAAGCTCCCAAGGTTTTTTACCCAGTATGTTGAAGGACAAGAGGGCTTTATCGATTTAAGTACAGTTCCCGGAATACAGAACGGCGACGTAGTGGCATTTCCGAACTTCTTTCAATTGAAGAGCAGCGGCAACGCTCAGGTTAGCGTTCAGCAACTTATTTTCAACGGATCTTATCTCGTTGGACTCCAGGCGGCAAATGCATATAAGGACCTTTCAGTTAGACAGAGTGTCCAGACGCGTGAGAATACGATTCAAAACGTGACAAAGGCATATTACAACGTTCTTATCAATAAGGATCGTGCACAGCTATTCGATGTTAACATTGCTCGTGTGGAAAGCCTTCTCAATACCACCAGGGCATTGCACGAAAATGGATTTGCAGAAAGTATCGATGTTGATCGTATTCGCGTCACCTTGAATAATCTTAAAGCTTCAAGGGATAATTTTTACAACCTGCAGCAGCTCGGTTTGGAATTGTTGAAGTTTCAGATGAATTACCCCATGGACCAGAATATTGAGGTTTCAGGCGACATTGCTTCGTTGAACATCGATGAAAATGCTCTGGCCGCGTATAGCGCCGATTGGGATTATACCGTGAGATCCGATTATCAGGTTCTCGAATCGAGCAGACGCTTACAGCAACTCAATTTGAAGAATAAGTATGCTGAATCATTGCCGAGTTTGGCCGCCTTCGCAAATCTTGGGTATTCAACTCAATCTCCCAACATAGCGGGTCTTTTCAAAACAGAAAGCGACATCGAAAGCACGTCGCAGTATGGACCGGACAAGTGGTATTCTTTCTCTTCATTCGGTGTCTCTCTTAACATTCCAATTTTCAGCGGACTGCAAAGAACCTATAAAGTGCAGCAGGCAAAGCTGGAACTAGAGAAGATCGAGAATGGAAAAAGTAATCTGAAGTCTGCGATCGATCTGGAGGTAAAGCAATCGGCAATTGCCTATCAGAACGCCATCACAAATTGGAAGTCACAAAAGGAAAACATGGAGCTTGCGGATAATGTGGCTAAAGTCACAAAGATCAAGTACGAACAAGGCGTAGGATCTAATATCGAAGTGATAGACGCTGAGTCAAGCTTACGCGAAGCTCAGATCAACTATTACAGCGCATTGTACGATGCACTTGTCGCCAAAGTAGATCTTGATAAGGCTTATGGTAAGCTCAATCCGGCAAACGAACAAAAATAAAAAACAATCCTACCTAAAATACTTTACACAATGAAAGCAAATATTTATCTCCGGTTATCGATGGTGTTGGTGGTCGCAGTATTGATTGCCGGCTGCAGTGCCGCATCCAAGGAAGACGACAAGGCTGCAAGACTGGAAAAATTGAAACAGGAACAGACTGCGCTTGCAAAGGAGATCACGAAGCTAGAGGAAGAGATCGCGAAAGAAAATCCGGATGCAGCAACTAAAGTGAAGGCAAAGGAAGTTTCCGTTGTAGCCATTCAGCCAACGAAATTCGATCATTTTGTTCAAACACAGGGAAGGGTAGAATCTGAAAACAACATCGTGGTAAGTGCCAAGTCAATGGGTGTCGTTACGCAGGTATATGTTACGGAGGGCGAACAGGTTGCAAAAGGCCAGACGCTCGCTCAGATCGACAACTCGGTGATATTGCAGAATATCCAGTCGATGGAAGCTCAGCTCGAGCTCGCGAACTCGGTTTATCAGAGACAGGAAAATCTCTGGAAGCAAAAAATAGGAACTGAAGTTCAGTATCTCCAGGCAAAGACCAACAAGGAGAGCCTTGAAAAGCAGCTCGCTTCAGTACGTGAGCAGAACGACATGTACAAAATAAAAGCTCCTATCTCTGGTACAGTGGATGAGGTTAACGTGAAGGTAGGCGAGAACATTGCCCCTGGCATGCCAGCCGCCCGTGTAGTAAACATCAACGAACTGAAACTTGTCGCGAGTGTATCTGAGGCATACGTTACGCAGATCAAAAAGGGTAACGAAGTGGTTGTTAGTATTCCCGAGCTCAAACAGGATCTTCGTGCAAAGGTGACCTTCGTTGGAAAAACGATCGATCCGTTGTCAAGGACCTTCAACGTCGAGGTCCAGCTTCCGACAAAAGCTGACTTGCGTCCAAACATGAGCGCCACTGTCAAGGTAATTTTCAACACGGTGCAGAGTGCGCTTGTAGTTCCGGTAAACGTGATCCAGCAGATCAACAATGAAAAAGTCGTTTATGTTGCCGAGGCGAAAGGGAAAAATACGATTGCAAGACGCAAGGTGATTACCGTTGAAGGCGTCTATGGCAGCAATGCACAGGTACAGGGTCTCGAGCCCGGCGACAAGCTGATCACGGTAGGATATCAGGGATTGAACGACGGAGATTTCGTTAACATTTAATTGACACATATCAAGTTAAAACGATATGCAAGACATCGAAAAAGAATTTAAGCCTACCAGCTGGGCAATCGATAACAAGGTGGCGATCTACGTTGCCACCGTGCTGATCTGTTTGATGGGGATTGTTACCTACAACAGACTTCCGAAAGAAAATTTTCCCGAGGTTGTTTTCCCGCAGATCTATGTAGCCACCCCTTATCCGGGTGCAGCACCGAGTGACATCGAGAACCTGATCACCAAGCACATCGAGAAACAGGTGAAGTCGATCAGTGGTGTCAAGAAGATCACCAGTAATTCAATTCAGAATTTTTCAAACGTCATCATCGAGTTTGAGACCGATGTGGATGTTACGGAGGCAAAGCGGGATGTAAGTGATGCGGTAGACAAGGCAAAGCCGGACCTGCCCGGCAATCTTCCGGACGATCCGATCGTGCAGGATATCGACATCTCGGAAGTACCTATCATGTTCGTGAACCTTTCCGGTGACTATGATCTGCAGACGCTGAAACGTTATGCGGAGATGATGCAGGATCGATTCGAGTCACTCAAGGAGATCCGTCGCGTGGATATTGTCGGCGCGCTGGACCGCGAGATACAGGTCAATGTCGATATGTATAAGGCAGCGCTTGCAGGAGTTGACCTGGGCGATATATCTCAGGCAATCGGGGGCGAGAACGTGCTGATACCTGGCGGACAGCTGTCGGTTGACGGAATGAAGCGTTCATTGAGTATCAATGGCGAGTTTGCGAGCGCGGAAGAAATGGCGAACACGGTTGTAGGCTCTATCCGTGGCGGTAAAATTTACCTTAAGGATATTGCCGAGGTCCGCGATACCAACAAGGAACAGGAGAGCTTTGCACGTCTTGACAAGAAGAATGTCGTTACGCTGAACATTATCAAAAAGAGCGGGGAGAACCTGATCCATGCATCCGATCAGATCAACGAGATCATCAAGGAATATGAAAGCGGTGTTCTGCCTGCGGGTCTGCACATTACAGTTACAGGCGACCAATCCGATAATACGCGTGTTACGTTGCACGACCTGATCAACACGATCATCATCGGATTCGTACTCGTCACGATCATTCTGATGTTCTTCATGGGTGTGACGAACGCGATATTCGTGGGCTTGTCAGTTCCGATCTCCAGTTTCATAGCATTCCTTGTATTTCCGGCGATCGACTTTACCCTGAACATGATGACATTGTTCTCATTCCTGCTCGCATTGGGTATCGTGGTGGATGATGCGATCGTGGTAATTGAGAACACGCACAGGGTGTTCGACAATGGCAAGGTGCCGATTCGCAAGGCTGCCAAAATTGCCGCGGGAGAAGTCTTCCTTCCTGTATTTACGGGTACGTTGGTTGTTCTCGCTCCGTTTGTGCCCCTCGCATTCTGGCCTGGCGTCATCGGTAAGTTCATGATGTATCTGCCAATCACGCTGATTGTAGCACTGCTTGCGTCATTGCTCGTTGCATACATCATCAACCCGGTGTTTGCGGCCGATTTCATGAAACCGCACGAAGAACATCCTCACAATGAATCGAAGATCACGAAGGGATTCAAGGTGACCTCAGTAGCCTTCGGTGCCATTGCGTTATTATTCTATCTCATCAACGTCGGTCTGGGTAACTTTGCGGTGTTTATTTATCTGTTATACGTATTGCATCACTTTGTTCTGCAGGGTGTCATCAAGACATTCCAGACTTCAACGTGGCCAAAAGTACAGGATGCCTACAGGAGACTTATCACCTGGTGTCTGACGGGATACAGACCGCTTGGAGTTGTGGGCGGTGTCATAGCGCTGTTCTTTTTCTCAATTGTGTTCACCGCGATAAGGAAACCTCCGGTAGTGTTCTTCCCCGGTGGTGACCCGAACTTCATTTACGCATATATCCGCATGCCGATAGGAACAGATCAACGTGTTACTGACTCAGTCACACGGATCGTTGAAGACAGGGTGATCAACACGGTAGGAAAAGATAATCCGATTGTGGAATCGATCATTTCGAACGTCGCCATTGGCGCGAGCGATAATCCGTTCGAAGGTGGAAACAATGCAAGTCCACATCTGGGAAAGGTTACTGTCGCATTCGTAAAATTTGCCGAACGCGACGGGCAATCTACCAGTGACTATATGGATGAGATACGCGATGCAGTCAAGGGCATCAAGGGCGCTGAGATCACTGTCGATAAAGAGCAGGGTGGTCCTCCGACCGGTAAGCCGATCAACATCGAGGTTGCAGCAGATAACTTTGATGTGCTCGTGAAAACTGCAGATGGTTTGAAACGTTACCTGGTAGCACAGCAGGTACCTGGTGTTGAAGAATTGAAATCGGATTTCCAGAGTGATAAGCCGGAGATCACGATCAATATCGATCGCGAGAAGGCAAACCGCGAGGGAATTTCGACTGCTCAGATCGGTCAGGCGCTCAACACGGCAGTGTATGGTTACGAGGTGTCAAGATTCCGGGATGAGAATGACGATTACCCGATCCAGGTCAGGATCCAGGAAAACCAGCGTAACGACGTCAATGCATTGATGAACATTCCGATCACCTATCGCGATATGGCGTCAGGAGGTATGGTTCGTCAGATCCCGTTGTCGGCAATTGCCACGGTAGATTACTCCAACAGCTATGCAGGTATTACGCGTATCGATCTGAAGCGTGTGATCACGCTTTCGTCGAACGTATTGGGTGGATTCAATGAGAACGAAGTTGTTGCCGACATCAAGGAAAGAATGAAGTCGTTTCCGATCCCCGACGGCGTTACCGTGGACATGACCGGCGCGCAGCAGGATCAGGAAGAGACGAGCTCATTCCTCGGGCTTGCGTTCGGACTTGCATTCGCAATGATCTTCATGATCCTCGTTGTTCAGTTCAACTCGGTAAGCAAACCGGTGATCATCCTGTCAGAGATTCTATTCAGTATCATTGGGGTACTCATAGGATTTTCACTTTTCAAGATGGAAATATCCATCATTATGACGGGTGTCGGTATTATGGCATTGGCCGGTTTGGTCGTGCGTAACGGTATCTTGCTGGTCGAATTCACTGAGCTGTTACGTTCGCAGGGAGTGCCTCTTTATCAGGCGATC
The DNA here is from genome assembly GCA_966095595.1 of uncultured Chryseosolibacter sp. GTDB lineage: Bacteria > Bacteroidota > Bacteroidia > Cytophagales > Cyclobacteriaceae > Chryseosolibacter. The sequence goes on from CBHTUB010000001.1 coordinate 16,982, forward strand.
ATCGAAGCCGCTAAAACACGTATGACGCCGGTTCTCCTTACTACAATGGCCGCAACTATCGGACTTGTACCGCTCGCCGTGGGATTGAACATCGACTTCGTGAAGTTGTTCACGGAGTTGAATCCACACATTTACTTCGGAGGAGATAACGTAGCGTTCTGGGGCCCTTTATCATGGACAATGATATTCGGTCTTCTTTTCGGAACGTTCCTTACGCTGATTCTAGTGCCCGTGATGTATCTTCTCACAACAAAGCTCAAAGCCAGGTTATTCAGAAGGTCACTGGACGAAGGACGTGCGGACGCCAGTGGCGCAGTTGGCCACGTGATAATCGATAGAGCATGATCATTATTTTGAAATAAATTTATCTTAAAGTCGTCTTAGTAATTGAGACGACTTTTTTTATGAAATTACGCTTCATGGCGCTGATCATATTTCTGCTCATCTTTTTACTGATAGACATCTATTTCTTTCAGGCGGTTATCGCTGTTTCGAAAGGTTGGTCGCCCGGCTGGCAAAAGGCGGCTCGTTATGGTTTTTGGGTTCCCTCTATTTTATCAGTCGCTGCGCTTTTCTGGTGGACCTTTGCAAATCCATACAGCGTAAATACGACGTTTAGAAACCTTGTGCTCACCGCCTTATTCGCTATTTATTTTTCGAAGATTTTCGGCATTGTGATCTTGTTCATAGATGATCTTCAGCGTGGCGTCAGGTGGGTAGCAAACTTTTTCTATCGCGGAACGGAATCCCCATCGTTACCGGGCAATACCATTACAAGGTCCGAGTTCCTGACGAAAGCGGCCGTTGCAGCGTCCGGTATCCCGTTTGGCTTGATGGCTTATGGTGTAATTTCCGGTGCGCACGATTACCGAGTAAAACGCATAACGATCAAGTTGCCGAATTTACCGAAGTCTTTCGATGGTATCCGTATCGGACAAGTGTCGGATATCCACAGTGGAAGTTTTTTCAACAAAACAGCTGTAAAGGGTGGTGTTGAAATGATGGTGAAGGAAAAGCCCGACGTGATTTTCTTTACGGGAGATCTGGTGAATAACGAATCGTCGGAAGTTCGGGATTATATCAACATCTTCGACAAGTTTAAAGCGCCGCTTGGCGTCTATTCAATTACCGGAAACCATGACTACGGTGATTATCGCGCATGGGATACCAACGAGGCAAAGAGACGTAATTTCAATGATCTTATCACTGCTCACAAGCAAATGGGTTTCGATATTCTCCTGAATGAGAACCGATCGCTGACACAAGGCACTGATCGTATTGCGATCATCGGGATCGAGAATTGGGGCACGCGTCGTTTCAGTAAGTACGGGAAACTTGACGAGGCTTACCGGGGAGCAGAAGAAGCCGATGTAAAGCTTTTGCTTTCTCACGATCCGAGTCACTGGGACGCACAGGTAAGACCGAATTATTCCGATATCGATGTTGCCTTTGCCGGCCATACGCATGGATTTCAGTTCGGTGTAGAGATCGGGAATGTGAAATGGAGCCCTTCTCAATATGTTTACAAGCAGTGGGCCGGATTGTATCAGGAAGGATCGCAATATCTTTACGTCAACCGTGGCTTTGGATATCTCGGTTACCCGGGCAGGATCGGGATGCCACCCGAGCTTACCATTATCGAATTGAAACGCGCCTGATCCCTTACGCTTTAGTTTCAACCTGTTTTATGAGGTTCCTGATCACCTGATCGATCGCTTCAAGGGTACGTTGATCGATATCATGAGCCGCCTTTATTTTGCTTCGGCTTCCCGAGATCAGGAGCTTGGCTTCATCGTTGATGGTGTATTGAAGAAGCGTGCTCATAATGATGTCCAATGATTCCAGGGTTTTTTCTCCGAGTGCCGACGCAACGATCAGCGCAAACGGTTTATGGGAAAATACCGTGGTCGACACTGTCCACTCGATAGCATTCTTCAAAATTCCAGGAGGACTGAAGACATATTCAGGCGTGCAGATCAGAATACAGTCAGCATTGCTGATCTGTTTGCGAAATTCAACAACGAACGGGTCTGTCGTGTCCTGATTGTCCGGATTGAAGAATGGAAGCCTGGTTAGGTCTTCGTAGATGACAAGATTGAATTCTTCCCGATATCTGGACTTTATCGCATTCAGGATAATTTCGTTTGTCGAGTTTTTTCTTGCGCTGCCCGAGATACCCAGTATTCGTTTCATTCAGGATTCTATTTGCTTTTCTCAACGGCGTGCCCGCCAAATTCGTTTCTCAATGCGGCAACGATCTTTCCGGAGAAAGTATCTTCATTGAGCGAGCGGTATCGCATCAACAACGACAATGCAATCACGGGAGTCGCCACTTGTTGCTCCAGTGCGGTTTCCAAAGTCCATTTTCCCTCACCGGAGGAGTGCATTACACCTTTGATCGATTCCAGCTTTGGATCTTTGCGCAATGCATTCTGCGTGAGCTCCATAAGCCAGCTGCGTACTACCGATCCGTGGTTGAAAACATGGGCGACACGTTCGAGGTTCAGATTGAACTCACTCCGCTGCATCACTTCAAATCCTTCTGCGATGGATTGCATCATTCCGTATTCAATTCCATTGTGTACCATTTTCACAAAATGACCCGATCCGGAGGGGCCGCAATAAAGACAACCTTCGGGCAACGAAATGCTTTTGAACAGACTTTCGCAATGACCAAATACTTTTGGATCACCACCTATCATTGAACAAACTCCATTGAGGGCTCCCTCCATGCCACCACTTGTACCACAATCGAGGTATCCGATATCTGAAGTCGCAAGCTCGTGCGCTCTTCGCACGGAGTCTTTGTAAAATGAGTTTCCTCCATCAATGACGATATCACCTTTATTCAGGAGTTGCTTCAATTGGCCAATGGCATCGTCGACAGGTTTACCTGACGGGATCATGAGCCAGATCACTTTTCGATCTTTGAGTCTCGCAACAAGGTTTTCGATAGATGCCGCAACAGAAACGCCTTGTGATGCAATACGATCGGCCAGATCTTTGTTCAGGTCGTATGCCACAACATCATGTTTGTTACGCTTCATGTTGAGCGCCAGGTTGAATCCCATTTTTCCGAGTCCGATTAATCCGACTTGCATAGTTTCGGTGTTTATTTCTTTAATTCATTAATGGCGAAAGTCTTTCGTAGAGGTCGCGGAATTTTGCGTAATGTTTCCGGTAGGTTGCGCATGCTTCTGCCCGGGGCAATACGATCTTGCTTTCTTCTTTTCGAAAAACTTCGAATGTGGGGACAACGCGCAGCGTTTTCATTCCATGGTAAGCTGCACCAATTGCCGATGCATCGCCTGTATTGAGCAGGTGAAGTTCTTTGTTAAAGACCTCTGCGATGATCTGCAGCCATTCTGATGATCTCACAAATCCTCCGCTAACGTGAATGCGGTTTACATCGAAGCTCATCTTTTCGTATATCGAGTATAGCGCCATGGCTATTCCTTCAATGATGGCACGAACGAAATGTTTCTGCGTATGATGAGCTTGTATCCCGAAGAAAACGCCCTGAGCGGTACTGTTCCAAAGGGGCGCGCGTTCCCCGAACAGGTAGGGGAGGAACACAAGGCCGTTGCTGGCCGGCTCAACACTTTCAATCCCAGCCAACAACTTCGAATAGTCATCTGCAGAACCTATCGGTATTCCCAGCATCGATTCGGAAAACCATTTGAGAATAACGCCACCGTTGTTCGTCGGTCCGCCGCAGATAAACGTCTTGTCATCCAGCAGATAGTTGAATGTCATCGCCTCGAAATTGTAAAGTGGCTTTTGGCTTGCAACCCTGATGGCACCGCTTGTGCCGATGGTCAGCGCTGCAGCTTTTCCGTCGACGGCGAAGCTTCCAAGATTGGCCATACAGCCATCGCTTCCTGCTATTACGAACGGCGTATTTTCTTTCAAGCCACCGATGTTGCCACAGTATCGGGTCTGGCTTGTGTTCACCAGGGCTGATAATTGCGCTTCATTCACACCTGCTATTGAAAGGGCGTTTGGATTCCAGCAGAGTCTCAGGATGTCCATCAAACCTGTTGCAGAGGCGATCGAGTAATCTACTTCGTAAATGTTGAACAACTTATGCCAGATGTATTCCTTGATGGATATAAATTTTGTCGCTTGCGCGAAAATGTCGGGTTTGTTCTCGCGAAACCAGATGATCTTGCACAGCGGTGACATGGCGTGAATAGGGGTTCCGGATTGTTCATATAACATTTCGCCAACCGATGATCTCCTGATACCGGAAGCAATGGTCGCTGCGCGGTTGTCCGCCCACACGATCGACGGTGTGAGGGCCTGGCCCTTGCTGCCTGCAAGGATGAGGCTGTGCATGGCGCAACTGATGGAGACGCCGAGTGGCTGTTGGGAAAGCGAGTCGACTACTTCCTGGATAACCACACGAAAGGCGGCCCAAACCGCTTCGGGGTCCTGTTCGCAATGATCTTCAACGTTGGTGATCAGCGAATAATTTTTTTGGCGGGACGTGATGACAACTCCGGTAGGATCAACGGCGAGTGCTTTTACGATACTGGTACCTATGTCGACGCAATTAAAGTTTTGTTCCATCGATTAAAATCCAACCAATATATAAAAAACTAAGGGCATCCTCTTGAGGATGCCCCTGGCTCGGTATAGGTAAAATGAGGTGTTCAGGAGCTTGCCTCCATTTCTCTTCTTCGCTTGGCATCTATCGAATAGCGCCCTGCTCCAAAAATCATAAATATGATCAGGCCAGCCAGTACGATCAACGAGATCTCCAATTCCATGTGATTACCAACGGAAAGGAATCCCTTCGGATAATTGACCATGAACACCGCACCGATCAAAATGGGCAATTGAATCAGACAAGCTATTCGTGTGAACAGCCCGAATGCGATCAGCGGTCCGCCCAATATATGAGCGAATACCACGTAGTGTGCGAGCGCTGCGCCTGCAAAGTAAAGGTTTGCACCTTGCGTAGTCATTTCCAACTCACCCATGTTCGTGATGAAATGAAAACCTTTATAGGTGATAAAAATTCCCAGCGCAATACGGAAAATATCCAGAAAGTTAGGGCGATGATTGTTACCCCACCTCTCAACGTCGGTGACAACACTCATAGCGTTAAAAATTGTTGATATACAAAGTTTACTAAAATAAACTCTGAAAAGCAACATAATTCGCCGTTGTGTCAGGATTCGGAATTGCCAGCGTCAGGATACTGTTTTACGGTTGGTAACTCCGTCTTTCTTTTATACCATTTCCACAAACCTCCGAATAATCCTGCAATGGCAAGGCCAATCACTTTGATGTATTTCAGAAGAAAAGCAAATACGCCGACTTTTGCGAGAACTTTGCCGGCTACCAGACCACCCACGGTCCAGGCGGCAACTTCATCGATGTCCGGATTGAAATCTGAATATTTGTTGCCCTCCGAGAATTCGAAGGATGATAACATCGGGGAAATGCTTTTCTGAACTTCGGGAAGCTCGGGCATTGAAGCGACAGCATTTAACACCACAACCCCTTTTCGTCCCAGTACCCTCACGTTGTAGTTCAGCGTGTTGACTTCGTTTTCGCCGAATCTCAGTTCTTTTGCCCAGTGTAATACTTTTTTCTCGGTGTCGTAGTAGGGTTTTGCCGCCCAGCCCACCAGTGATATCTTTTCGTATCCAAGCTTAACCCGCTCCTCATTTTCTGTCTCTGTATCGGCTTGCATTTCTTCGAGGAGGTCGTCATAATCGATATCGTCTGCATCGTCGTCTTTTACATAACCCATCTCATCATAGGTGATGATAAAGGCCCAGGAGTTGTCTGCAAGTACTCCGATGTTGTTGGGAACGATCATACCGAGAGATCCTGATCCGTCGGGATTGCCCCAAAGGTCTTTCAGTACATATTCTGTTTGCTTTTCATCCAGGTATCTGAAACCTTCCGGAACGGTCAATGTGCCGATACCATTTGAAAGCTCGATACGGCCTTGCTGATAGTTCAGAGAGGCTTCAATGCTTTCGATAGCCAATTGCATGGAGTCGATCTCCTGCGCTTTGGCACTAAGGGCTAAGGTCAGACAGAATAAGAATAGAAGTCTTTTCATTGTAGTAAATTTTTATCAAATACTACAATCGCTGTTTCCCGGACAAGGTCCCGTAAGTTTTTACCGCTGATTCAAAAAAAAACCCGCTCTTGGGGAGCAGGTTTCCGGTCTGAAAAAATATCAGTTGAGTTCTTAGTATTCGTTGTTGCTTGGTCTGCGGTTGTATCCACCGCCGCTATTGCCACCCCTGTATCCACCACCACCGCCGCTGCGAGGAGCATCAGTTTTGGGTCTGGCTTCGTTCACTACTAATACTTTACCGAGGAAGTTGAAACCGTTCAGGCTTGTGATGGCCTGGCGGGCAGCAGATTCGTCAGCCATTTCGATGAAACCGAAACCTCTGCTGCGTTGCGTAACTTTGTCCATGATGATTTTGGCGGAAGAAACTTCGCCATGCTCTTCAAATAATGCCCTCAATTCCTGTTCGGATGCCTTAAAAGGGATGTTGGCAACATAAATGTTCATTGTTTTAAAAAAGATAAATGAGAAAATAAACTATCGTAAAACTGAAGCTTTTGTCTGGTATACACAACTACAAGGAGAAGCGGCACAGAAAAGAAAATTCAATTAAACGTTATAAAGGTAATAAAAAATTAAATAATAAAATAAGCAAGCATTTCGTGAGATTTTTCCGTGAAATGCTCCTGCAAGGGCAAATTTGTTAGCGTTTGTTTCGGAAAATAGCCCGAAATATCAACACAAAGGCAATTCCCCCAATACACATTACAACTATTACTTCGGGCGTGATCAGTTTGGTGGCGTGCATCTTAAAATCTGTAAGGCACAAAGATAGCCTGTAAGACTCAACGTTTTGCTAGAAACGCACCATCATTTGACACTTCACATCCTTCTGTTGTTGGATGTCCGCCTCCGGATCGGTGGCCTCCAATTGGGTTTCAGCATATCGCATCCATAGGCTGATCACTTTGCTCAGCTGGTATTCCACCATCAGGAACTTTCGCGTTCCACTATTCTGATAGGCAGGGAAGGAGTACGCCATTAGCATGTCGCTCTCGTAGGAATATTGCCTGTTGTCGAAGTTGTCCGTATCGAACAGTGCGTAACGCGCCGTTACCTTGAATTTTCCCTGTTTCACGACTACGTCTTGTGTCAGCGCCATACCCGAAGAATATCCCGTCGAATTGATCTCAGACACCTGAAACCGGCTTTTCAGCCTGATCTTTTCATTTATCCAGTACTCCGCGTTTAAACAAATATTGGTCTTGGCCACATCCGTGATGTTATATAGTGGTCCATCCCGCGGAGAATTTTTTCTTTTCTGCTCTCGTCGCCATTGCGCGTAAAGCAGGGTTTTTCTGGACGGCTGATATTGGAATCTCCCGAAGAGTTCGCTGCCGGACGACGGTTGATATGTGCCGAACTTTAGCCACGGAAATCTGAACAGGTCGATGTATGCCGAGGTCGTATATCGTTTATTCATTTTCCATTTCAGGCCCCAATACATTCCGATTTCATTCTGCGCTTTTGTGTTCTCTGAAAGGGCATTAGAGTAGATGGAGACGAAGCTGCGCTGGTAATTCCTGAAAAGGATCGCTGCGTCCAGCGCCCGGGACATGCTCGCCAACGCCCCGGCTAACATACCAAAGCCGCCATTCGCCACATGGGCAGCTTCACCGAAGATGCTTACGTTGTCAGCAGTGGCCGAGAAAAACACGCCGGAATTCAATAAGTGTGAGCCTTTAAACGAGAACTGATTATACGGCTTCGATGCCTTGCCCGACGGGATGCTGTATTCGATCCGGTTGAGAATAATGCCAGCTTCGAGCTGACCGCGACGATATTCCGCGATCGCTCCGTAACTGATCTCCCGGATCGCTTTCCGTCGGAGGAGCTCATTTGCGTTTCGGTGAAGTCCGCTAACGATGATGGATGAGAAGCCGGTGGAGTCATCGTTTATGGAGGCATCACGTTTCGTGTTCGAGTAAAAAGCCGAAAGGTTGACATGAGGGAATACGGTGATCGTGGTTGCAAGCCCGCGCATGTATCCGGCTTCGTTCGCCGAGGTGTAGGGAAGAAAGCCGATATTCGACTTACGGATGGCCGTAATGGTTTCCGCTCCTTTTCCGAAGCCAAATCCGCTGCCGAGGATGAGCCCCTGTCCGAACTGATATTGATAGTCACCGGCGATGAGATTCCGGAGCCACCTTTTATTTACTATCTGCGCATGCATCGACACATAATCGAAAGCAAAATATTTCTTCTCCGGCTGCCATTTAATTTCTTCCCCGGCATCTTTTTCGAGCGTGAAGCCGACGCTGTAATCGTTTATCGACGAAGCCCGGAATTTCGAGTAAAGCCTATCGTCTGACCCTGCGAAATTTCCAGCATCGTTTGCGCTTTCGAGACGTCGTTCCCAACGCGTGATAAAGTACACGTCTGCGCTGGTTAGGCGATGGAGGAAGGCCCGGTCAACATTTTCCTTCGGGTCCCTTGCGACAACGAAAGGTTGAATCCTGCGAATGGTTTCCAGATCAAATGAAGGTATCGATTGAAGTTCGTAGATGCTGAGCAACGGTCCGTATTTATTGATGTGGGTACCTAGTTCGAAGATCTGTTGATCAGTCAGAATTCCAGGGAGCCTCAGCTCAGCTGAAGTGGCTTTGTTGATGTTCAGGGGAGAAGAAAATAGTTGCGCATAGTTCTCATACTTATTTTCATAGTCGATATTTTCATCCTGAAAACTTAGCAGGTCATCTGTAAGCCTCGACAAATCGACATTGTCTTTGGGATTATCCTGTGCCACGGCATGCAACATCACGGGAATAAATATGGCGAGCAGTGTCCACTTCATTTTTTTCTGGCTTGAATGGACATGGATATCTGATGGCTCAGGCCCAATTGCAGGTGGTATTGCGTCGCATATGCGAGCCTGAGCTTACGGATGTGGAAAGAGCAACCGGCAAACGCTGCGTTCGGGTTGATGTTGAATCCAGTTCGTACCGTGAATTTTTTATGCAATTTGTATTCGATGCCTCCCTTGTACAACAATTCCGCATCGAGATCTTTTTCAACTTCGGTGGTGAGAAATGTCTTCCCGGAAGGTTTCCATGCGATGCCGAGATACATCCTTGTCGGAATAGACTCTGCTGATCCGTCGCCGCCGATGTTGGGCTGGTTTACATTGGACAGAAACGAGCCCACGAAAAGCCGCGGAGTTATTTTTGCAATGCCCCCTAAGCCAACCGTAAATACGCCGCGTGTACCGAAATTTTCTGCCTGATATTGAATATAGTTGATCTTTGCGCCGAGTGATGCCAATCCGAGGGTGTTTGCATAACCTGCTGAAACGATTTGTTCGCTGTAGAGTTCGTCCCCAAAGCGGAAAGCCGAGACCCCGAGGCCGCCACCGAACAACGGAGTGGTTACTGTAAATGAGGTGCGGTCGAAAGGCTTGAAAGATGGATAAGTACTATATGCAGCTGCAACCGTTAACGATTCTATTTCAGAAAGACCGGCAACATTACTTGTAATTGACCACTCGTTGAAGAGACACGTGGAAGAATTTCCAATGGCCATCGATTCAGCTCCCATGATGGGTGAGGAGCTTTGCGCATACGACAATGCATATGCCACCATTAGAGAGAGGACTAGAATTGGTTTTATAACACTCGTGTTATACTGAGCGTCAAGTTAATTTTTTGTTTCGGATAAGCAAGCGCTTTGGTCCGCCGATCACATGACGTATAATTTCACCGGGTGATTATTTCCGCAAGGTAAAACGCGGCTCGGACATCCAATAATAGTTGTTCGTTGAATGCGAATTTCGTAATGAGCTCTCGACATTGTAACCTAAAACTCCCTACGGATATGAAAGAAAAATCCATTTTCTCCTTCTGCGTTGAAGGTGTATTCAAAACGAAGCACTACATCATAAGAGCTGACCACGTCGAATCCGAAACCTGTTCCCTGTAACAATTTGTCGGTGAGTCGCTGATTCAGGCCTAACGTTTCGTAATCGTCGTAGTTCTTCACATATCCGAAGTCCGCATAGGTCTTGAAATATATGGCGAGTGGAATATGGCGGAATTGTTCGATCGGCATAGCCTTCCAGTGGTACCTGTTCGAGAAGATCAGCTTTTTGAATGTGGTCTTGTTGAGAAAGAAGAAAGGGCCCTCTATCACATAGATCTCATATCCCCTCACGAATTGCTTTTTGATACCAAGTATACCGTAGTTGATATACGAAAGGTTCGACGGATCGCTTGCGTAAAGCACCAGGTTGTTCGAGGCGAAGAATCCTTTTCTCAGGTCGATGTATTTTGAAAATGAAAGGGTGGCTTCATACTTATTCAGCTGGTCTGAGGCGAGCAGACCGTTCTTTGTCGCGTACAGGGAAAGGAAGTGGCCCTTCAACGGGTACGCGATGAAGTCGCGATGATCTGACAAAAACCCGTAGGTGATTGACGCATAGCTTTGACTGGTTTCCCCATCTTCTTTTAAATAGAGCGGATTCAGGGTCTTGACGGTATCTTCAAAAGACGTGTGGTAGTATTCAACTTTTAAAGAGTGGGTTTGATAGAAGGAATTGCGATAGGAATAGGTGACACTTCCGAATTGGTTTGTTCGCAGGATATGATCCGATTTTAGAAATTCATATTTGTGCTCCGTGGTCCTTACGGCAAGGTTCTTTGTTTCCAGAAAGGTGAAATCGAATGTAAGTCCGTGCTTCTGGGTCTTGTCGATATAGGGAACCTTGTACATCAGCTCGAAGCGACGCTGAAATCCGCCCTGGCCATGAAGGCGAAGGGTTTCATTTCTGCCCCGTACGTTGTATTGGTATAACCGCAGGCCGTAGTTGACCCGTTTGAAATCATGGTTGTAGTTTTGCCACCACTCGTTAAAATTCCTGTCGGCGAGCTCAAAGATCGGAGCCGGGAAAGTATACCATCGTTCATGTATTTCGATGACCAGGTCTACTTTCATCAACTCGAGTTCCACCATGCGGATCTCGACGGTGTTGAATAGCCGTGTATTGAGAAGCTTTTTTCGGTCGAGGTCGAGGATGTCAGGGATGTCTGCGCTGAACACCACATCGCCCTGCTTCAGGGAGAGCTCACGCAGGATCACAGGATCTCTTGTGATCCGTGTCCCTACGATAAAAATGCGATTGATCTGAAGAAATCGCCCAACCTTGAGCGTGTCGGTCTTAACTGCTTTTTTCGGTCTCTTTATGGAATCGGCAACGATGTCCGGTTCAAAATGATAGGTGCTATCACATGAAGAAAACAGACTCAAAAAATTGATCAGTAAAACCAGCATCGCTCCCGTTCATTTACCCCGCCGTTTGGATGTTACTTCAACGCGTTTGTCGGTACTTCCTTATTTCTGAAAGAATAAATCAATACAAAAATACCTGCTATGACCAACGGGATACTGAGGATCTGCCCCATATACAATGGCAGATCGTTTTCGAACGACTCCTGCGGTTCTTTAAGGAATTCATAGAGGAAACGCAGTCCGAAGCAAACGATAAGGAAAATTCCGAATATGCGTCCCTGCGGCAGATTCTCTTTATACTTGTACCAGATCATAAATAGCAGCAAGAAGAGCAGCAGGCATGAGATCGCCTCGTACAGCTGGGCAGGGTGACGCACGATACCGATGGTCGAGACCTTCGCAGCAAAATTTCCGGACTTTAGCTGAACAAGCTCAAAATTGATCGGGTCGGTTCCTTCGTCGAAATACTCGTAGAGATCATTCGAAAGAACGTCTTTCACTGTAAACTGAATAAACCCTTCGGCCTGATCCTTGTTGATCCGTTTGTTGAAGATGAGGTAAATGCTCAGTGGAACTCGGCCATTTGGCGTTACGCCAACAGAATCCACGCGTCGGTACTCGATTGATTCAACGAAACGTTCATTTTTGACTTTTCGATCTTCTATATTTTCCGTGAAGCGGTTTACAAATACGACGCCCACCGGCGAATCAGTTGGCTTCCCGATAATTTCCGAGTTGAAGTAATTTCCAAGCCTGATCAGCGCGCCGGTGAGGGCAACGAGGATCACAATGCGATCGAGTACCTGCAGGTAGTTTTGCCCCGGTTTTCTCTTTCGGCTGTAAAGCCACAACACGAATAGGATACCGATGGCGCCGCCGTGGCTGGCAAGGCCCTGGAGACCTGTAAAACGGAATGGGCTAAACTCGAACGGCAGGAAGATCGACACCGGGTCCTGCCAGATGATCTCGGGCTGATAAAAGATCACGTGTCCAAGACGCGCACCGATGATCGTAGCGACCACCATCCAAATGGTCAATGTGTCGACATCCTTCTCCGGTTTGCCTTCCCTGCGATACATGTAATAAAGGATCTGCTGGCTCACCAGGAAGCCTAGCGCAAAAAATAACCCGTACCATCTTAGTGCGAATGTGCCGGCAGAGAATATCTCGGGGCTGCCGTTCCAAATGATAAAATTGAGTATAGCCATAACGGCAAATATAACAGCCTGTTACGGATAGTCCACTATGCTGTAAGGTCTATACTCCGATGAAACTTTTGGCTACAAATCGTTCAATTCCTCAGCGAAGCCCGACGACAGTATCGGGAAGCGACACCAGGAGCGAGGATCGACGTTCAGGTCGTCGAGGTGGAAAGAGGGCGCAAGTCGTTCACGTTTCCATTGATTGATAGACCAAAGCCTGTAAAATTTGCGGATATAGTGTTTAAGCTGATCATCCGGGGCCAACCCATTCATGAGCTTCAGCACTTCCCTGGGTGATCTCCGGTCGCGAATGCCATGTTTCTCGATCTCTGCAAGTATGGGATAAGGCATCAGATCGGCCTCATCGGTCTGGTATCGGTCCAGTGGCCTGAGCTCAGCTGTAGGTTTGAGGTTATTGACATAGGAGAGACCTGTGTAGCCGAGATCTTTTTCGGCCCATTTGAGCCATTGTAAAATAAATACCTTGCTAAGTCCCGCTATGGGGGCCAGGCTTCCGCTGGTATCGCCGTCCATCGTGGCATAGCCCACATCACCTTCGCTCCTGTTCGACGTGGTCAGAAGGACCGACCGCCTCAGGTTTGCCAGCATCCAGATGATCGGTGAACGTGCTCTTGCCTGTATATTTTGAAGCGCTATGTCATCTTCTTCCCACGTAAGTTTCCGGCCGATAGCTTTTTCGATCTTTCCGGAATAGCTGGCGACTTCATCGTCTATTAACCAGTGATGGAACCCTGCGCCAATGGATTCCGCAAGGGATTTTGCCGCTTGCAGCGTTTCAGGGGACGAGTTGCGGGTGCCCTGATACGCACAGGTGAGGATCTTGTTCACGGCCTTTTTTCGGTCACCTTTTATCTCTGTGGGATCGAGGTCCAATGCCCCGCAAAATTCTTCCCACCCAAGTTCCTCAGATCCGCGCCTCACCATTTCGGCTACAAGAACTGCGCAGATGCTTGAATCGGCTCCTCCGCTGAGTGAGAGCACATAACCTTTGGACCTGCTTTTCCGCATGTAGTCGAAGAGTGCAAGCGACACCGCCTGTGCAAGCTCTTCATTTTTTTCCTTGTTGTCGGAAGGCGGAACATTTTGTGACAGCGAAGGCTCATCGAAATCAACCTCACATGAAAGAAGATTGACTTTCCGGAAGGACAATCGTCTGTTTACCCCGAGAAGTTTTCCGTTCTGGCCGATAATGATGTCTCCATCGTAGATCATTCGGCCCGCCTCATTGCCGAGGTGGTTGACGAAAAGATAGACGCAATTAAATGCGGATGATCCGTCAATAACAACCTCCTTCTCGCGTAGCTCGCTTTTGCCCATAGCAAAGTGACTTGCGCTCGGATTGAGGATCAGCTCGACACCTTTATGGCACAGACGGTAGCCCGGACGTTTTTCCTTTCGCCACGCATCCTCACAGATCTCGAATCCGAAAGTGATGCCATCGACCTCATACACCAGATCTCCAACCTCTATCTTCTCTCCGTCGATCGTAATGGATGACGTTTGGCCGGGAATCCATTCCTGAAACCATCTCGGTTCATAGTGGACGCCATCCCTGGCAAGATTTTGTTTTAACGTGATGCCCTTGATCTTTTTATTTTCGATCACGGCAACCCCATTGTAAAGCACGTTTCCAACGTAGAGCGGTAATCCGATACACACAACGAGATTCCCGACATGCTCCCGCAACGCCAACAGCTGCTGCCACGCGGTCTCCGCTACCCACGGACTCAAAAAAAGATCCTCGCATCCATAACCTGTAAGACACAATTCCGGAAGGCATAGGAGTCTCACGCCCTCGCTATGTGCAAGTTTGATCGCTTGTTTGATGTTGTCCGTGTTATTCTTCCAATCCAGCGGAATCTGGTTTAGCGTAGCGCCCGCGATTTTCATAGCTCAAAAAAACGGAATATAGAATTTAGAATATAGAAAGTGAGAATGGAAATTTCTTAAATCAATGCGAACTCAGCATTTCTGACTCCCACGCCCTATTTTGCAAAACAGAATAACCCGGGGCCAACTTCTAACTCCTGTCTCCCAATTTCTAATTCCTGGTATTTAACTGTCTGAAAACGAAAGTAGGAAGATTAAAATTCGGTAGCCTGCCTCAATTCTCGGAAAATAGGTTCAGCAGCTCACATGTTTTCAAGGCTGCGTCCTGTTCGGCTTTTTTCTTGCTGTTGCCATAACCGGTACCCATTGCCTGGCTGTCGACCATGACCTGGGCTGTGAACTCTTTATGGTTCTTTGCTTTCTTGACATTTACGATCTCGAAGCGAACTTCCTTGCCTTCGCGTTGTGCCCATTCGATGATCTTGCTTTTGTAATTCGAGTTGGAGTTCACAAGCTCGTCGAGGTCGTAGTTGGGCGCAATGAGTTTGTCGATGACGAACTTCCGGGTGCGCAGGTAGCCTTTATCGAGGTAGATGGCTCCGACGATGGCTTCAAGTGTATTGCCCAGGATCACCTGCTGGAGGTGCGAGTTCTTGTGATCGAATTGAACGATATTGGCGATGCCCATTTTTTTTGCCAGAAGGTTGAGGGCTTCGCGGTTAACGATACGCGAGCGGATCTCGGTAAGAAAGCCTTCGGGCTTGAAGGGGAATTTTTTGAACAGGAAATCGGCAACGGCAGCGCCGAGAATGGCATCTCCGAGGTATTCCAGTCGTTCGTTCGACTCCTTGAATCCGTGGTCGTTTTCCTTTGCTATCGAGCTGTGAACGGTGGCAAGTTTGTACAGGGCAAGGTTGGACGGTGAAAATCCGGCAATGTTCTGAATGGCCCTGATCAATTTCTGATCATTCGCAGTCTTACTTTTGGGTATCTTGAGGATTTTCCAAACCAAGCGAATCCGTCTGTTTTAATCGTATGCTAAGATAGCAATTATCGGTAATTCAGAGTAGAAGGCTTTCAGGGTCAGATCTTCTTGAAGATGACAGAGAAGTTGTGTCCGCCAAACCCGAAGGTATTGCTCAATGCTATGTTCACTTTGCGCTGTTGTGCCGTGTTGAAGGTCATATTCAGCTTCGGATCCATTTCCGGATCGTCGGTAAAGTGATTGATAGTAGGAGGAATAACACTTTCGTTGATGGCCAGCAAGCAAGCAATACTTTCAATGGCACCGGCTGCACCGAGCAGGTGGCCTGTCATTGATTTGGTCGAGCTGATGTTCATCTTGTAGGCGTGGTCTCCGAACACCTTCTGGATGGCTTTGATCTCGCCGATGTCGCCAAGAGGGGTTGAGGTGCCGTGTGTATTGACGTAGTCGACCTGATCTGCGGTGATACCTGCATCTTCCAGTGCATTATACATTACCTGGATGATACCGGCGCCTTCAGGATGAGGTGCTGTGATGTGATAGGCGTCTGACGACATACCGCCGCCGATGACCTCTGCGTAGATCTTTGCGCCGCGTTTTTTCGCGTGCTCGTATTCTTCGAGGATCAGGGCACCGGCTCCTTCGCCGAGTACAAAACCATCACGGTCTTTGTCGTAGGGGCGTGAGGCTGTTTCCGCGGAATCGTTTCTTTCGGAAAGCGCCTTGAGTGCGTTGAAACCACCAACCCCGGCTTCGCAGACAGCGGCCTCGGAGCCTCCGGACACGATAATGTCGGCCTTTCCCAGTCTCAGGAAGGTAAAGGCGTCGTATAGCGCATTCGTGGACGAAGCACAGGCAGAAACGGTGACATAGTTGGGACCACGGAAGCCATATTTGATCGAAATATGACCAGCGCTGAGATCCGGGATCATTTTTGGGATAAAGAAGGGATTGAAGCGTGGAGTGCCGTCGCCTTTTGCGTACGACTTCACTTCTTCCTGAAAAGTTAGCAACCCTCCGATACCTGAACCCCAGATCACACCAACGCGGTTGGGATTTAGTTCAGACAACGGAAGGTTGGAATCTTTTATAGCTTCATCAGCAGCCACCATCGCATATTGGGCAAAGGGGTCCATTTTGCGGGCCTCTTTACGATCCATGAAATTGCCGACGTCGAAGTTCTTGACTTCACAGGCGAATTTCGTTTTATATTTTGAAGCGTCGAACCGGGTAATGGGAGCAGCTCCGCTTTTACCTTTCTTCAGTCCGTCCCAATACTCGGGTAAAGTATTGCCGATCGGGGTAAGTGCACCAAGTCCTGTAACGACTACTCGCTTCAAATTCATGATCAATAGGGTGTGGTTGTGATAGTGCGGAGGTCAATTATTTCTTAACGTTTTGCTCCAGGTAAGAGATTGCCTGGCCAACGGTTGAGATATTTTCAGCCTGGTCGTCTGGAATAGAAATATTGAATTCTTTTTCGAACTCCATGATGAGTTCTACGGTGTCGAGGGAGTCAGCCCCGAGATCGTTAGTAAAGCTAGCCTCAGGAGTAACTTCAGATTCTTCTACACCAAGTTTCTCGATGATGATCTGTTTTACTTTTTGTGCGATTTCAGACATTGTTTTTTCGGTTTAATGATTTAAAAATCTCTGCAAAGAAAGAGATTTGCTGCAATATTGTCAAACTTTTTTGATCTTGGCAGATTAGCCCAAAAACGCCGTTTTCACGCTAAAAATGAAGAAGAATAAGCTGCTGATCGATTATGAATTCGACTTTCATCTCATGGGTGTCACTTCGGCAGTCAAGGGTTATAAGCTCGCTTTCGACATCAATCAGACGCTCGGCATCAAGCTCATAAAACAGCAGGACCTGGTGGTCGGATTCAGAAATAATGAAGAAAAGGCATTTTCCTTCTATGCTTTTGAAACGCCCCTAAATCGATTGAAACTATTCAAAAACAAGCCAGTGGAGCAAGATGCCGGAAAGTATTTCCTAATACCTGAATTTCCTCACTTTGATTTTATAATTTTGGCCGCCATGGAAGAGCATACCCCACAGCAACTGATTGAATTGATCAAGTCTGTTCCATCTGTTCAGCTTGTATCACAGATCCCCCTCGAAGGACTAAAGTCTAAATCCAACTTCATCTTCTGAGTTATGGGTTGCCTCCATCAGTTCATCGACCAACAACATTACCGTTTACCTTAAACCTATGTTTGAAAAAGTCTCGTACAACAAAACCAAGATTGTTGCCACAGTCGGCCCCGCTTCAAATTCCAAAGAGATGTTGCGCGCCCTCGTTCGCGAAGGAGTCGACGTATTCCGTTTGAACTTCTCGCATGGATCTCACGAAGATCATCTTAAAGTGATCAACAATGTTCGTGAAATAAATAAAGAGCTCGGCACAACTGTATCGCTTCTTCAGGACCTCCAGGGACCCAAGATCCGTATCCAGGAAATGCAACCCGACACCGTGATCGAACGCGGGCAAAAGCTCACCATCACGTCACGCCAGCTGCTCGGAAACAGCGAGATATGCAGTACATCCTATACGTCACTTCCAACGGACGTAAAGGTAGGAGACATGATCCTCATCGATGACGGAAAGATCGAACTGAAGGTTACCGGTGTCAGCGACACGGACGTTCATACCGAGGTTGTTTACGGCGGCCCGCTGAAATCACGCAAAGGCATCAACCTCCCATTCACAAAAGTATCGGCTCCCTCACTTACCGACAAAGACATCAAGGATCTCGAGTTCGGCCTCAAGAATGACCTGGACTGGATCGCGCTCTCATTTGTGAGAAAGGCATCCGATATCCTGGAGCTGCGCGAGCGCATCAACAAGAGCGGCGCCAACTCACGGATCGTAGCGAAGATCGAAAAGCCCGAGGCACTCTCCAATATAGACGAAGTCATTGCAGCTACTGACGCCGTTATGGTTGCGCGAGGTGACCTGGGTGTCGAGATATGGCTGGAAGAAGTTCCGATGGTACAAAAGATGCTGGTGGAAAAATGTAACAAGGCCGGCAAGCCGGTTATCGTTGCAACCCAGATGATGGAAAGCATGATCGAGAACCCGCGCCCGACACGCGCAGAAACCAACGACGTGGCAAACGCCGTTATGGACGGGGCGGATGCCGTAATGCTTTCTGCCGAAACTGCTGCCGGAAAATATCCGATCGAGGTGATCCGCAGTATGGTTCGTACGATCGCTTCCGTTGAAAAAAATCAGAGAATGTACTTCCGCTTCCGCGAAGTAAATCCTGAATCGCCGACAGCGATCCACGACAACTTCGTACTTGCGGCCTGCAAGCTTGCGAAAGACATCGGCGCGAAGGCCATTGTTGGTATGACCCAGTCGGGATACACCGCGTTTCAGTCGGCAGCATACAGACCGAATGCAAACATCTTCGTGTTTACGTCGAATAAGTCACTGCTCACCAAGATCAACCTGGTGTGGGGCGCGCAGGCTTACCATTACGACAAGGTGAACTCGACCGATGAAACTATTGCTGACGTTGAGAAAAAACTGAAGGAAGACGGACACGTGAAATCCGGCGATATATTCCTGGTACTGGCCAGTATGCCGATCCATGAGAAGGCACGGACCAACACGCTGAAAGTGAATATTGTGAAATAATTATCCGCTTTGATACAAATAGAAAAAGCCACTCAATTTGAAGTGGCTTTTTTGTTGAGATTATTTTTCACGAAACTACCGATGGCCTTGAGCTAAAGTCTGGGCACCACCATGATCACGTCCTCGCGCTCTACAACAACAGCTCCGGGCGGGTCGCCCTTTCTTTTCCTTACGAACTTCTTCGGTGTAACGATCACCGGACACAGGCTGTCGTTCTTGCGTTTTGAGTTATACGCCGCCAGCTCGGCCGCGCGCTCGATGACGTCTTTTGGAAATTTTTTTCCTGATTGATATTTGATGATCACGTGAGAACCGCTTACGTCTTTTGCGTGTAGCCAAAGATCCTCTTTATAGCTCAGTTGTTGCGTGAGAATGTCGTTGCTCTCGGCGTTCTTGCCGACCAGTATCCTGAATCCTTTATGATCGAACTCGTGATAGGGAAGGGATTGAGTGTCTTTTTCATCGTTTTTCAAAGTCATCTTCGCCACGAGAGACCGCAGTGATTTCAGATCCTTGGCCCCTTCGACCTCCGCGATCAGTCTATTAACTTCTATTAGCTTCTGTTCTTTTTCCGAGAGGGCCTGTCTGAGGTGGTCTAGCTCGATCTGCTGATTTTTCGCCTTTCGATAGAATACTTCTGCATTTTTTTGTGGCGTTAGCTCCTTCTTCAGCTTGATTGCAACCGTGCTATTTTCGTCGTAGAAGCTGCGAAAGCTCACACGCTCGTCGCCAGTTTTAATGGCATGAAGGTTTGCCATCACGAGATCGCCCCACAGCTTGTAGTTGTCGTCACGTTGCAATTCTTCCAGCTTGGCAGATGTCTTCACAACATAGTTATGACTGCTTGCAAGGACATTTCGGAGCCGGGAGATCACGTCGTTTTTTTCCTTTTCGAAAATATATACCTGCGTGAATGTGTAGTAGAATTCATTCGCCGCCCTGATCGAATCGGTGAATTTTTTTGCAGGGGCGTCTGGCGGCAGCAAGGTGAGCAACGGCTTTCCCTGCATGACTACAAAAAACTCGGAGCGTTCAAGTTGCGCTAAAGTTGCCTGTATCAGCGCCCATTGTTCATCGATGCTTTTTTCGAAATAGCCCTGCGACTGCAAGTGATGCCATACGTGCTTTCCGAAAGTATAGTAGATCTTTTGTGGCGTGTGATGTTCTAACCGGAATGCGTCGAAGCTCCAGTCGATTTCCCTGTCGAGCGCGGCTGGCGTGATGGCGAAGTCGCCCTTGATATTTTGCTTGAAGAGTGCGACTACTTTATCCTGTTCAACAAAAACGATATTCGACCTGTTGCCATGCATTTTGAAGATCAGCTGAAGATCATTCGAAAGCACAATGGAAAAGGCACGTTCATTTCTGAATTGCCGTATACCTTGCACGCGCTGGCCGATGAGCGTAGGGAAAAGATCAACGCTGTTTTTCTTTGCGCGCTGAAAGTCTTCCGGGAAGGATAGGGCACTGAACTCAGCAAGCAACGATGCTCTTATGAAAAATGGTTTGGTATGCGTCTCAAAACGAATAACAAGCTCTTCCCTTGTCTGGCTAAAGCATTCCGAGATCACCGTGGATTGTAAACGATCCGCCAGTAATGCCGAAAGCTGTTTCAGGAAGTAGTAGTTCTGATGCACGTGACGTGATTTGTATGATGTAAACTTCCGCTATCAGCAGGTAATCTGCAAGCCGTCGTAGGCCAGCGCGACATCTGAAGGAAGTTCCTTCTGGACGTCGGCGTGAGATCCGAGCTTATGACTGATGTGCGTGAGAAACGTCCGTACGGGTTTGATCCTGCTTATCGCCGTCAACGCCTGGTCCAGGTTGAAATGAGAGACAGGTGCTTCGCGTTGCAACGCATTCAATACGAGCGTCTCTGTACCTTTCAATAATTCCATGGTTTCCTCAGGGATGAAATTCGCATCGGTAATGTAGCTAAAGTTGCCGAAGCGGAAGCCAAGTACGGGAAGTTTGAGGTGCAACACAGGCAGTGGCGTGATCTTGAACCCGTTGACCACAAAAGAGGCTCCATCGATGAGATTCAAAGTGAGTCGCGGGATACCCGGGTAATATTGCGGTGCAAAGGCATAGGCATATTCGAGGCGCAGCTGATCGAGTACAGGTTGTGTGCCATAGACCGGCATGTCCATCTGCTGCATGAAATTATATGCGCGAACGTCGTCCAGGCCGGCGGTGTGGTCTCTGTGGGCATGTGTAAATATTACCGCATCGAGGCGTTTGATTCCCTCGCGGAGCATTTGTTGCCGAAAGTCAGGGCCGGTGTCTATTACGAAGCTGTTATTCCCGATCTCGAGATGTATCGAGGTGCGAAGCCTTTTGTCCCGGAAATCCAGCGATTGACAGACCTCACAGGTACATCCGATAACAGGTACACCCTGGGAAGTGCCGGTGCCCAGAAATGTTACCTTCATTCCTTAGGCTGCGGCGGATTGTTGAAAGATCTCCTGGAGTTCCTGATAGAGTTTTGCGTTCTTTTCGGAGAAGCGTGTCGGCTCGAGCTGAATCACTTTCAGGATATCCAACAATGCGTTGATCTTGCCTTCCGTCGTATAAAATTTATTCACAATCATGATCTTCTGCTCCTTCAGCACGCAGTAGCCGGACTTGAAATTGCCCTTTTCATACCGCAGGGTATAATCAGATTCGGCAATCATGTCCTCCACTTTCAGAAGGAACTGAGGTGTGTATTTAATCATAGTGGTTGTAGAATATGAAGCAAAGATAATTCATATTTATGACTTAAAATGCCGCCATTTTTTGAAAATTTCGCGTTTTCCCGACGATCAATCACGCGCCCTTGGAGAGTCAATCGGTTAAATATCACACACTTGTCGTAATTGTCGGTCCTACCGCCGTAGGCAAGACGGCCGTGGCCATTACCCTGGCGAAGGCTCTTGGTACGGAAGTCGTTTCGGCCGATTCGAGGCAGATCTTCAGGGAGATGTCGATAGGCACTGCGAAGCCCACTCCGGCCGAGCTGCAGGAGGTGAAACACCACTTTATCGATTCTCATTCCGTACAGGAAGACTATGATGCCGCGATGTACGGCAAAGAGGCGCTCGATACCATCCGTGAGATGTTCAAGACGCACCGGCATGTTATTCTGTGCGGAGGCTCCGGACTTTACGTGAAGGCAGTGTGTGAAGGGTTTGACGAGATTCCCGAAGTGCCGGAAGAAATTCGCGAGTCGCTTGTAAAAGCGTTTGAAGACCATGGCATCGCGTGGCTGCAAGATAAGATGCGTACGCTGGATCCTGAACTTATGGGTAACATCGATATTCAGAATCCCCACAGAATGATCCGTGCGCTTGAAGTACGTCTGTCAACGGGGCGTTCCATTGCCGATTTTCGAAAGAAGGTTAGGCACGACCATGACTTCAACATTGTCCGCATAGGCCTTGAGTTGCCGCGTGAGGTGCTTTATGAGCGGATAGATCGCAGGATGGATCAGATGATCGCCGATGGATTGTTTGAAGAGGCAAGGGCCCTTTATCCCTATCGGGAAAAGAATGCGTTGCAAACGGTAGGTTATCAGGAGATATTCGATTATCTGGATGGCCGTTACGACTACGATGAAGCCGTGCGGCTGCTGAAGAGAAATTCGCGGAGGTATGCGAAAAGGCAGATGACCTGGTTCAAGCGGGATCCGGAGACGAGGTGGTTTCATCCGGAACAAATAACTGAAATGCTTACATTGATCAATCAATTCAAGTAACGGTGAACGAAAATAAAGTTTTGATCATCACGTATTATTGGCCTCCCTCCGGGGGAAGTGGTGTTCAACGCTGGCTTAAATTCGTAAAATATTTGCCGCAGATGGGATGGCTGCCTTATGTTTTTACTCCCGAAAACCCATCCTTTCAGGTTCAGGATCCGTCACTTTTCAAGGATGTGCCCGACGAGGCTGAGGTCATACATTTTCCGATCTGGGAGCCGTACGATCTTTTCAACAGAATATCAGGACTGGCAGGTTCGAAAAATAAAACAGAGGGTGGCGTGATGTTGCCGGGTAACTCGAATGAAGGTCTTTTCAGGAAGCTAAGCACCTGGGTCCGCGGGAATTTTTTTATTCCGGATCCCAGGAGATTTTGGGTCAGGCCTTCCGTAAGATTCCTGTCAGAATTTCTCGAGGAGAATGGCATCAACGTGATCGTTACTACAGGTCCTCCACACAGCATGCACCTGATCGGGTATCATCTGAAAAAAAGGAACAGGGCACTTAAATGGATCGCCGATTTCAGGGATCCCTGGTCTGAATGGGGATTTCTCGACAGCCTTCGTGTGAGCAAGCTGGTAAGGAATATTCACAGAAAACTCGAACGTCGTGTGCTGGTAACTGCAGACGTCGTTACTACCATCACACCTTTTTATGTAAAGCACTTTGAGCGATTGGGCGGAAGAAATGTACAGCTCCTTTCAAATGGTTTTGACGATGACGATTTTCAGTCGCTCCGGATTGAGCGAGGCAGAAAGTTTGTGATCAGGCACGTTGGCATCGTCAATGAAAAATGCGATCCGCGTCCATTCTTTAAGGCATTCGAAGATCTCCTCAGGTCGAACGCCGACTTCAGGGAATACGCCGAAGTGGAATTTATCGGGCAGGTGCATGAAGATGTGATCCTTTTTGCAAACAGGAGTGAATTTCTTCGGACGCATGTCAAATTTACCAACAGGGTGCCGCACAAGGCATTGATCAATCTTTACGGTTCGTCATCCGTGTTGCTATTGGTGCTCACCGGATACAAGGATGCGGAAGGTTACATGCCAGGAAAATTGTATGAATACATTGCCACCGGATTACCGATCCTTGGTGTGGGACCGGAGACAGGCGACGCGGCTGCCCTCCTAAAGGAAACAGGGAATGGAGAGATGATCGACGGCGACCAAACGCATCGCATCGGACAATTTTTGTTGAACGAATTCGAGCGGTGGAGGCAAGGTAAATCCACGATCATAAAAGGATCGGCCAGGAACTACAGTCGTTCGGAGCTGACGAGGTTGCTGACCAAATTGTTTGTTTGATCCGATTGCTTACAGATTGTACAGGAATCCCATTTCAAGTGCTTTGGATACCAGCTCGGCCGCGTTATTGACATTCAGTTTTCGCATCATGTTCCTTCGGTGAGCTTTTACCGTGAGATGTGAGATGTGCAGGCGGTCGGCAATCTGCTCGCTGGTCTTTCCACTGGCGATCATCCGCAGTATTTCATATTCACGATCCGAGAACGGCGATTCGATCTTGCTGACGTTATTGAAGACCGGGAATATCTTCTTTCCGTTGTGTGCGTCGAGCAGCGCTTCGATCAGTGCGGCGCTTTCCATCGATTTGTTAAGATAGGCGTTGGCACCCAGCGTAAAAGCCTCGTGGGAAAAGACAGACTCTTCATGCATGCTCAGCACGGCGATCTTCAGGTCGGGATTATTAAGCCTGATCCTTTTGATGGTATCGAAACCGTTGAGCATCGGCATCTCGACGTCGATCACCAGCAAGTCCGGTTTGCAGGACCCAAGATGCTCGAGCAGATTCTGTCCATTATGAAATTTGCCGACAATATGGAATTTTCCGGTTTCAGCAAGTACGCGCTCCAATCCCTCACAGAAAAGTTTGTGATCGTCAGCCAATGCGGTCCTAATGGGATTCATGCGTGTGTTTTGTTAGAGTTTTCGTTAAGCGGAATTTCAATATTGTAAGAAACCCCGAATTTTCCAGAATCAAATTTAAGAGTTCCATTCAATGATCGGATCCTCGATTCAACATTGTCGAGACCGAGGCCGCTTTGAACCGGATCGTATGTGAATCCGACACCGTTATCCTCGTAAATGATGCTAAGCAGATCCTCGAAACTGTTCACGTGAACCACAATATTTTTCGCATTCGAGTGCTTGATCGAGTTTGACAACAGCTCCTGGATGATCCTGAACACTATAATATTGATATTGTAATTGTCGACATCGGTTCCGAAGGTCTTAAGCTCGATATTGATCGGAAGGTTTTTCGCTGTTTTATAAAAATAGTTTTTGAGTGCCACAAATAGTCCATAACGTTCAAGACTGGGCGGGCTGAGGTCGTAAATGATATTTTTAAGGTCTCCGATTGCAAGCTGAAATTGCTCTTCGACGTCATCTGCGAGCGGGTCGTGGTGATGGATGAGCAGTTGTCGAACGGATAATTTGATGGCGGTGAGGTTAGTGCCCACCCCGTCGTGAAGGTCTTTGGCTATCCTGTTCCGTTCTCTTTCGATCGTTGCAATTTCAGATTGAATAAGCTTTTGTTGATGTTCGTTGATGATTCTCAGGAACTCGTTCTTTTCGGCATATATTGCCTGCCTGTGCTTTACATAAAAGAAGGCGGTAGCCATCAACAAAAGAAAAGCTACAGGATATACAAACCATCGCCGGTACCAGGGAGCTTTTATTTCGAATGACAAAGGTCTAAAAGCGTCATGCCAGTGATTTGAATCAGTTGTGTATTGCAGCAAAAAATTATATTTCCCTGAGGCCAGGGAGGCAAATTGGAACACCTTGTCGTCGGTATAACTCCATACCTCATCTTCGTTCAGTCTGTAGCGCAGTTTGATGTTATTGTTGGTGAAAGAAATAAATCCAAAGCTGATCTTTACGTTATTTTCATTCGGTTCAAAGATCATTTCTGAGTTTGTATTGACTGGAATATTGTTCCGGCTGACCTCTTTGATATAAAACGACAGATTCGGGGCTGTGAATCGGGTGAACGACTGGTTAATGACGGAGAAATTATCTTGTGAAAAAGCCCATATCTCATCGTTGATCGCGGCGAGATGGTAGACAATATCCTGAGCGAGTCCGCTATGGCCGTTGATATAGTTGAAGACCGGTCTATTTGCCAGTATCGAGTCGATATTTGTTTTCACGAGGCCCTTCTCTGTTACGAGCCAGAGGTTCGGAGCCAAATGAAGCACTGCGTGAATATTGTTTGCCAAAAAATTCGTTTCATCATAATGAAGAGCGTTCCAGTTCCTTGTATTCAGGAAGAAAAGGCCGTTGCCGATCGTAGTAACAAGCAGGGTGGAGTCGTTTAGCGACATAAGTTCGGAGATCTTGTATTTCTCGAACTCAGGGACGGGGCGCATATTTTTGAAATTGTGATCGCAGGTATGCAACCCGATACGTCCGGCCATGAAATAAGCAGTATCATGCTTGATGAATTCCCTGTATAAACCGGGAGTCCGTATGGTTTCGGTGAGGTTCAGCTGGTTGTCAAATCGATGAACACGTTGTGTTCCAAGAGCCACCACCTGGCCATCGTCGGTGTCATGCACATCTACCGCATTTATATCGGAAATTTGCTTTATCCTGTCGAGGTTGTTGTTAAAGATCGAAAGTACCGATCCGCTGAAGAGCCATATATTATCGCTTCTATCACGATGAAATGTCAATACATATCCATCAACCAGAGGATTTCTGAAGGGGCGTTTCGATTGCTGGTCGTAAATCCAAACCTTTCCTGATTTAGTAGCAACAAGCACACGGTCGCGAGCCGCGAGGCCGACAGTTTTGATGGGAGCATCTGTGGGCAACTGGTAATTTTGAATGGTTTGATTGGGTACAATGTAAACGCCGTTCTCCAGCGTGCTGAACCACAGCGCGCCATCTTTCGTTTGTTTAATGCATGTGACGCTCTTGTCTGAAATGAAATCTGCGCGCCAGGATGAGGTGAATCCATTGTCAGAAAATCGTTCTGCCCCTCCATTGAAATATCCGATCCAAAGATTATCGCTGTGGTCCGTAGTAAGACTGATGATCGGAGCCTTGCCATTATAGACGATCTTAACGTCGTTCCCGTCATATTCAACCAGGCTGTTTTCAATAGAGAAGTACAGATTTCCTAGCCAGGATATTTTTCGCAGGACCCGGTTGGTTTGGTGCGCAGAAGCTACAGGGTCAATGATAAACGTTTTGCCGTCTATGGTAAACGTTTCTTTTCTGGATTCATTGGCCGCCCGCCCCATGGTAGTCAGCACACTAAGCCCTTTGTCTCTGACTCTGATATAGTTTAGCCCGAAGTTCTCACTGGTCTGAAAAAGCGTATCGGTTTGCAGGTTGCCGGTGGAGTCAATCTTGCCGTATACATTCCGCACACTGAACCAAAGCTCCCTGGTGTCGGAAAAATATTCAAAGTTGAGCAGTCCGCCTTCTATCAGTTTGGCCAGCACTTCATTGTACTTATAGCTTTCAAATTTTCCGTTGTGGAGGTAACAGATCTTTCCGGAGAACGTGCGGAGCCAAACCTTGCCTTCGCTGTCTTCCTGGAAGCCGAAGACCACCGGATCCGTTAACCCGTCTTTAACATGAAAGTTTTGAAATTCTGACCCATTGAACTTTGACAAGCCGTTGTCGGTGCAGAACCATACAAACCCTTCCTTATCCTCATACACTTCGTAGACCTCGGAGCTGGGTAGTCCGTTCGACACTCCGTATTGCCTATAAGCCGGCGTTTGCGCAAATGCGCCCGGTAAACAGCAGATGAGACACCATAACGAAACCAGCCTTGTCATCAATATCACAAGATAGTGATTTGCAATAAATCGTTGACCTGTAGGTCGACTAGCCGAGCGACTTCAAATTAGCAATCCAACGCGACGGCTTTTTCCATTTGTTCCAAAATCCTTTTATACGGTCAAGCTCAACGGGTTCATAAAAGCCGAGCAGATAAAGGATAAATGGGAACGCGGCCAGGATCCCGATTTTTACGATGGTCGCTATCCAAAATATCAGGTTGTCCGTAAAGGATGCAACAAATTGAAGACCAATGGCGACCGACAACATCAGGAGAATTTTCCCAAGCTCATACGGAATCGGATATTGGCGTTGTGCCACTGCGTAAATAAGAGCGAAAAAAATCAACTGTGCCAATAGGCCGGCAGTTGCGGCTCCTATAATGCCCAACGCCGGTATCAGGAGATAGTTGAGCAAGACGTTGGCAGCGGTCACACCCATTGTTATGGTGGCAATCGCGCCGGTTTTCTTTGTGATGTTCAATCCGATCATGGAAACATCTTTTAGCATCCCAAAGAAAATTCCCACGGCCACTATGGGTACCACCTTGTATGCCTCCAGATAGACATCGTCCTTGGCAAAGACATTGATTATTTCTTTACTGAAGAACGAGAATAGCATTACAAACAGTAGGACCAAAAAACTGAGGTAAGTCATCAGTTTGGAGTAAAAGCGTTTGTTTTGCGGGTCGTTCATCATTTTGTATACAGTGGGCGTCAGAGCCAGCCAGATTGCCGTGATCAGAAATGTTTTGATCGTATTCGCCAGCTTCGCGCCCAATGAATATATCCCCGCCTCGGTCACCCCGATCAGATTGCTCAGCATGAACCGGTCGTTGAAGGCGAAAATATTCAACGCGATGACCGGCAGCAAAAACGGCATCCTGAATACAACCATATCACGCAGCTCCCGGAGTTCCAATTTGATCTCGAGATTTGCCAGTAGAAATGGCGTCAAAATGAGGAAGTACCCGAGAACACCGACCATCTGGGCGTAGTAGACGCCGGCCAGGCCGAGGCCTTTGAAAATGATGAAGTACAATGTAAAGGCTATCGTCAACACCAGCTTGCTGACGTTGCTGAATGTAAATAACCCCGGTCTTTCATTGAGACGGATAAGTGTATTGGGCGTCTGCGACAGCATCTCGAGGCAGGAGCAAATGATCATCAATTGAAAGATGTACTGATACGACGCATCCTCGAAAACAAGTTTCGAAATGGTATTGCT
>CBHTUB010000002.1:0-44787 GCA_966095595.1 uncultured Chryseosolibacter sp.
GAAGCTGGTGAGCTTTCCGGTCATTCCTTTTTCGAAGAAGTCGAGCGCGGTGCGCGCGAGATGTCTGTCCCACAGGAACGTGTTCAGACTTTGTTCGTCGAGGTTTTGACGAGGGGATATGCCGGCATGCACGAACAGTTTATTATCGAGGAGGTAGTAGTGATGAGCATAATTCAGAAGCTCCATGTGACTTTTCGGCACGGGTTGACCTTTGTAGCTTTCGATGGTAGCACGGCCGCCCTGATCGAGCCAGATGTCGTCGATGGATCTGTATTGCATCCACTCCATGGTCCAGAAGTCGTGATTGCCGAGAACGTAGTTCAGGTTTTTGATCTTCAGCAGCTCGTCGATGGATTCTTTTGTTTCGGGCCAGCCGTCGGCAACATCGCCCAGTGAGATGAGCTCGTCATTGGCGTAGTCGAAGCGCGAGCGTTCCAGACATTGCTTCAACGCACGGAAAGCGCCATGTATGTCGCCAATAACAAACCTTCGGGGCATGGCGAAAGATAGAAATGAAATCAGAATTTCTTTAGGCTGACGGGCTGGGTCTGGTTGGCCTTTTCGTTAATAGACTTTACGCGGCGGGCAAGTGTATTCAAATCCCGGTCGGGTGCCTGGCGCATCAGGCGTATCAACAGCAGTCGGGTGAATTCCTTTGTGCGATTGGAATAATAGTAGTTCGAGGCCTTTTCAAGATGTTCTATAGCCAGGTTGTCCTTTCCGGCGTTGTAAGCCTGCACGGCAAGGTTATAGTGTAAAAGTCCAACGAGCTGCTCCGCATTTACTTCATTATATAGTTGTGTCTGGAATTTGAAGTACTGGTCAGTGTTATCTTTCGGGATGTTGTTCTTCGAGTATTCGTTTATTCTAGCCTGAATTTTTGATGCATCTTCTATAAATCCTTCAGCAGGATCTGTGGTCTCCAGAAGCACGTGCCCCGCAGAGGTGTTGATCAGTAAAAAGATGTGATAGTTTGTCTCGATGATCTTGTAGTCGAACCTGAAGTAGTCGAGGATCAGTGCGTAGAACGCTGTTGCCGTGAGGCAGTTGTAGTCGCCGGTGTTTACCAACGCCGTGAAGCCGGAATGTTCATTGAAATGCCTGAGCCATTGCCTGTGGGTCTTGTAAAAGGTGGTCTCAAGGAATTTAACATCGTTGCTGGAGGAGCCTCGGCGGTCGCCCAGTTTTGTGAGATAGCGCTCAAATTCTGCGGTTGAGGGTGTCGTTGAACCTTCAGTGCTGGCGAAAGACCGGAAAAGCTGGCGGGTATGATCAAACGGATTATCACTGACTGGCTGACCGAAAGCCAGAGCTGGCAATAGAATTAATAACCCAACCCACTTCATATTACGCCAATGTTAATAATCTGTTATCAAATTTAACAGAATACACGACATAGTCAAGTGCCCTATAACAATGATGCCGCAGAACTATCGTGTGATGTGAAGTCGGTTTGTGCGCGTGTCTGGTCAGAAACTTTCGACTGCTGACTTCATGCGGCGACACGTTTTGTTTCGCAGGTTAACCGAACATTAAAGGACTATACAATTTAGAAACAACATTCCCGCGGTGTAAGTCTCTTGGTAACAGCAATTTGTTTCGTGAATTGGATACTGCGTGCCATAAATACGAAGTGCGGACTTAGCTCGTCATCTGCACTCTTAACAATAAGTTAATTTTTGAGCACTGATGGAATAATATTCCGAAATGACCTTTGTGCAAAATCTAAAAGCATGTACAGAAGACTTGTTCTTACCCTCGCGGCCAATCTTGTTGCCGTATCTGCATTGTTCGCACAGGGCTCCATCGCCGGAACCGTAACTGACGGAAAGACTGGCGAGCCTATTATAGGAGCCAACGTGATCATCCCGGGCACACAACTTGGCGTTGCTACCGATATTGACGGCAAGTTCCTTCTGTCCAATGTTAAAGCGGGCACCTACAACCTTCAGGTCTCCTTTATTACCTATAAGACACATATGATCCGTGATGTTGTCGTTGAAAACGGCAAAAGGATCACGCTTACCGTACCGCTCCAGGAAGATGTGACTGAGCTTGATGAGATCGTGGTGACGGGCACCAGACAAGTGGACACGGACTTTGAATTGGTAAGGTCTATAAAAGAAGCAAAGCTTGTTGTGGTAGGTATCTCTGCGCAACAGATCTCCAGAACGCTCGACCGTGACGCAGCGCAGGTCATGCGCCGTGTGCCTGGCGTTACAATAAGAGGGAATGAATTTGTTCAGGTTCGCGGACTCAACGAGCGCTATAACGCGGTGATGCTGCACGATGCGTATGCGCCAAGCGTGGAAACAGATCAGCGCTCATTCTCCTTTGCCTTGATCCCGAGCTCCCAGCTCGACAGAATGCTGGTATACAAAAGTCCGGCAGCGGATATCCCTGGCGATTTCGGCGGCGGTGTGATCAAGATATACACTAAGAGCATCCCCGACGAAAATGGCCTGGAGGTGAATTACAGCACACAGTTCAGATCCGGTACTACTTTCAGGGACTTCTACCATCAGCAAAGAAATCCCAATCATTTTACCGGCTTCAGTACCGGATACTATGACCTGCCTTCGACTTTTCCTGCAGACGCGGGATCCGTTTCAGCAGAGCAGAAAATCCAGGCAGGCCGTTCGCTCAAGAATCTCTGGGGGGTGCAGAAGGGAACAGCGATGCCTGACCAGCGACTTGGGATCAATTTCAACCGCAGGATGACTTTCAAAAACCTGACAATCGGAAATATCTCAGCGCTGACCTACAGCAACTCGTTTACGACATTCGATGTAAACCGGTCGGACTTCAACACCTACAACACGGAGTCGGACGTGATCTATAGTTATAATGACAGACAGTATAGCCAGTCCGTGCGTGTCGGAGCATTGTTTAACTGGGCAGTTCGCTTTGATGACAACAACATCATAGAGCTGAAAAACTTATACAACCAGACCAGTTCCGATCAATACGTAGAACGTACCGGTTTCAACGAAGAGTCGCAGGTTTATGTGGCGAATGGTGCCTTCGATAAAGTTTACCGTGGGATCTATTCTGGTCAGCTTACAGGGAAGCACGAATTATTTGATCACAAGACTACCGTGGAGTGGATGGGTGGATATAACCGCTCCTACAGAGATCAGCCTGACTACAAGCGCTACAGAAGCGATGTCGACATGACTGATGGGACTCATACACTTTTTGTTCCGGTGAGCTCGGCACAACCTGATTTTCTCGGGCGTTTCTTCTCTGAATTGGACGAGAACAGCGTAACCGGAAGCCTTTCCGTAAAACAGATGATCTCCCTGAGAGAAGATCCTTTGTTGAACCCCACGGTTAAAGTAGGAGGTTTCTTCGAGAGCAAGGACAGGGAGTTTCATGCACGAAACATCGGATTTGTTCGCGCAAGCTCGATAGGGTTTGACAATAATCTCCTTAACGGAACAATAGAAGAGCTTTTCGCGCCGGAGAACATCAACAACACGAACGGTATCCGCATTGACGAACAGACCAACCCGAACGACAGCTATGATGCGAGCAACCGCTTATTTGCCGCCTATGCCATGATCGGGTTGCCAATCACAAAGAAGATCAATGTCGACTTTGGCGTGAGAATGGAAAACAACAATCTGCATTTCATCAGCGCAGAACAGAACGGCACACCGGTAGATGTGAAGTATCCGGTGACACGCTATCTCCCATCGATAAACGCGACGTATTCCGTAACAGAGAAATCGCTGATCCGTGCGGCTTATGGTGAAACGCTCAATCGTCCTGAGTTCAGGGAGCTTGCGCCATTCAGCTTCTATGACTTTAGCTACAACTACACCATGAAGGGCAACCCGTCCCTGAAAACTGCGAAGATCCAGAATGTAGATCTTCGTTGGGAAATGTATCCGAGCAAGCAGGAGCTGATCACGGTGGGCGTGTTCTATAAACTGTTCTCGGATCCGATCGAAGCGGTCAATACGGGAAGCGGCTCGCTGGGGTCAAAGTCATTCTCCTACCAGAATGCAGAAAGCGCAGTATCATATGGTGCTGAAGTCGAGATCAAGAAATCGTTATCTGGCTTGACTTCGAGCAAGATCGTCGACAACATGTCTCTTTTGCTTAATGCTTCTCTTATCAAGAGCGAAATTGAATTGGGAGATCAGATCTCGGCGGGTCAGAGCAACGACAGGCCGCTCCAGGGACAGGCGCCTTACATCATCAATGCGGGATTGTTCTATACCGACGACGAGAGTGGTTTGCAACTGAACGCACTCTATAACGTAGTGGGAAAAAGCATCATGTTCGTTGGGTTCGAGGGATATCCTGACTGGTATCAGATGCCTCGCGGTATCCTCGATCTGAGCGTATCGAAAAGATTCGGCGAACACTTCGAGCTTCGCGGTGGTGTGTCAGACCTTTTGAATCAGGAGTTCATGATCCTCCAGGATGGAAACGATGACGGCAAGTTTGAGCGTGATCATGACCAGGTTATTCAGAAGTATAAGCCGGGCTCCGTCTATTCGGTCGGGTTTTCTTACAGATTTTAAATCATAGGGGAATGTTCATAAAGGAAGCCTCCGCAAGGGGGCTTCTTTGTTAAATAAATGGAAAGCTTCCAGTAACGATTAGGTAACATTGATACTCTACGTTTGCTCGACGATTAGAAAACGAATTATCAATCCTAATATTAACAACATGACACTAGCACAACTTAGAGAGTTGCCAAAACTAAAGTACCTGTTACTTGGAATGACTCTGTTTGCAACTGTTTCATTCCTCTCGTCATGCGACGATGATGAAGAAGGTGCAAAACCAGCCCCGACTATCTCACTTGATCCTTCAACCGGTTCAAACGCTCCTGGATTTGCCGTGACTACTACCGTTACGATCGATGCTCCTGCGGGCGGTGAAACGCTTTCAATCCTGGTGAATGGCGCTGCAGATGCCAACCTTCCTGATGTAGACCTCGAAGGTGAAACAAGCACCGATTATACTCTTGATTATACAATCCCTGAAACTGCAACCGTAGGTTCAACAATCGTATTTACGCTTACTACGACTGACGTTGCAGGCGAAACTGCAATGGCGACGTTCACTGCAACGGTAACGGATGTTCCGAGCAAGCCGGTCGTTACCGTAAATGCGGGTCACATCACTGAGAACACTACCTGGACAAAGGACAAGATCTATCTGTTGAAGGGATATGTTTTCATCGGTGAAGATGTGATCGCTGAAGGTCAGACTTCTCCTACGATCAATGCAACTGCGGAGCTTACTATCGAAGAAGGTACCGTGATCATGGGTGACCGCGATACAAAAGGTACGCTGATCATCTCAAGGGGAAGCAAGATCTTCGCGGAAGGAACAGCGGAAGAACCTATCGTATTTACTTCTTCACAGCCCATCGGACAACGTGAGCCTGGTGATTGGGGTGGACTTGTGATCTGCGGTAAAGGCATCAACAATCTTTCTACAACGCTCGGCGCAGGCATAGCGGAGCTCGAAGGTGCTTACGGCGCCTATCACGGTGGTGGTGCTAATTCAGATAACGCTGATAACTCAGGTGTCGTGAAGTATGTAAGAATTGAATACGCGGGTACACCGATCAACCCTAACCAGGAAGTTAACTCGCTGACAATGGGTAGCGTTGGTTCAGGCACAACAATCGAGAACGTTCAGTGTACATACGGTCTCGACGATTCATTCGAATTCTTCGGTGGCGCGGTCAATTGCAAGTACCTGGTCGCTTACAAAGGTCTTGATGACGATTTCGACTGCGATAACGGTTTTGTTGGAAAAGTACAATATGCAGTTTCCGTAAGAGAGGAAACACTGGCTGACCAATCAGGTTCCAATGGTTTCGAAGTCGATAATGATGGAACGGGCTCTGGCGCTACACCATTTACAGCGCCTGTTTTCTCTAACGTGACCATCATGGGTGCAAAGAGCGATCGCGAAGCTCCTATCAGCTTGCAGTTCCAGAACGCCATGCACCTGAGAAGAAACAACAAGATCAAGATCATCAACTCGGTATTCACCGGTTTCCCTAATGGCCTGTTCATCGATGGTACTGCAACAGCGACCAACGCTGCAAACGGCGACCTGATCCTGAAAAATATCATCCTCGCCGGTGTCGACAGCTGGGGTGGAAATGGTTACGGTTCTGCGGGAACAATCTTCCCCAACGCACCTGCCAATGGCGCACAGCATCCGACAAACCCAAGAGGTGCTGACATTGCTACTGCAAGTGCGACGATCGGCGGCGAAAGTGCATCTACCTGGTTCCTTGCCCAGACAGGTAACGAATCCCTGGCGAAGTATGAAGATGCCGGATTGAAATCAGTGATATACAATCAGCCTCCTGACTTTTTACCTACTGCAGGATCGAAGATATTCACGAAGACCTGGGATGCTTTCGGACAGACAGGTTTGGAAACTGCAACGTTTATCGGTGCATTCGGGACAACTGATTGGACTGAAGGTTGGACAAACTTCAACCCTGCCCTGACTGACTATTCCAGGTAATCTTTCGAAATGACATGAGAGGGGCTTTCGGGCCCCTCTTTTAATTTTATGCGAATGAAGAATTATTTCTACCTCCTTATCATCATGATCTGTTTTTTGTCGTCGTGCAGTAAGGAACAGGACCAATACCGCGTCGGCAATTACCTCGACAAAACACAAGCTGACACGTTGTTGGTCGATGTGGTTACTTACATTGCGACCAGGGAAGGAATAGATCCGGACAAGCGTTTCGATAAAGCGTATCGTTCTGCCTACCGTGAATTGGCAAAACGTTTTGAATACGATCAATACTTCATTTCAGAAAAAGACAGTACTCACTATATCCTGTTAATGCGTCATGTCCGGAATCAAAAGGTGCGGGCCGTCGCTGCAAAGGTGAAACTGTCCGGTGATCGGATCGTTGATTTTGAGGAAAGCTTTGTCTCGCCGGCAATCACTTACGAGGAAGCCCGGGAACGCGGCCGGTTCATTTGGCGGGAATGGATCAAAAATGGCAACATTGATCAATATGTAAAGATGAAAACCTACATCGAATGGCCGGGCACTAAATATCGATACGATAAAACTGCCTATAAGTGGGTTGTCAGAACACCGGAGTAAGTCATTCCACGCGGCCACCTTCAGGCTACCGCCGTTGGAGCGGTATGGCCTTTGACACGATATCGTATAGATTCGACCTATTTTTTGACTTGAATTCCAAGTTTAATGCTTTATTTTTGGCCGTCTTATTAATTCCCATTTATGGAAGGTGTAGCAAACGACATTCAGCAAGAGCATAAGGCCAAGATCTCACAGGTCATTTCGGAAGTAGGGAAAGTGGTGGTTGGCCAGGACTATATGGTCAATCGTCTGCTGGCGGGCCTGTTTACCAATGGTCATATCCTTCTGGAAGGCGTACCCGGTTTGGCGAAGACCCTAACCATCAGCACGCTCGCCAAAGTACTCCACCTTGATTTCCAACGAATTCAATTTACGCCGGACTTGCTCCCTGCCGACCTGGTGGGTACGATGATCTACAACCAGAAAGACGGAAAATTCGAGGTCAAGAAAGGTCCGATTTTCGCCAACATCATTCTGGCCGATGAGATCAACAGGTCTCCGGCAAAGGTTCAGTCTGCGTTGCTCGAGGCGATGCAGGAGAAAACCGTTACCATCGGAGAGACTACTTTCAAGCTGGACCGTCCGTTCCTGGTGATGGCTACTCAAAACCCTGTCGACCAGGAGGGAACATATCCCCTGCCCGAAGCACAGGTCGACCGTTTCATGATGAAAGTTTTCGTCAACTATCCGACGAAGGAGCAGGAAATGGAAGTGATGAGAAGGATCTCGAACATGAAGTTCGACTATACCGTGAATACTGTTCTGACCAAGGAAGATATTTTCAACATTCGTGATCACGTCAATAAAGTACAGATCACGGAGTCACTGGAACGCTACATCATCGAGCTCGTGTACGCCACAAGAAAACCTCTCGAGTATAAATTGAACGAGCTGGCCCAATACATTCAGTTCGGCGCATCTCCCCGTGCAAGCATCAACCTGAACCTTGCCGCAAAAGCGATGGCCTATATGGCGGGAAGAGATTATGTTTTGCCTGAAGACATCAAGGAAGTTGCCCTCGACGTCATGAATCATCGTATTCTTCTGAACTACGAAGCGGAAGCAGACAACGTTAAGACAGCAGACGTGATCAAGGCGATCCTCAATAAGGTGCCGATCAATAAATAATCCAGTTCAGATTTTAGATATTACAAAGGTGGGAGGGATTCTTTCCACTTTTTTTATTTCCCTGCGGTTCCTGTATTTCCACAACTCGAAGATTTCCACCATCTACAAAGGAAGCAGAGCTATCAATTCACGTTGCGCTGCTTCTCCTTCTGCATTTCTATCACCTTCTTGATCTGGTCGGTGGCAACGGTAATGGAGTCCTGATCTTTTTTGTTCTGCGCTAGCTTTCTTGTGAGCGATTCGAACTGCAGCTTGTTGTTCTCAAGAGCCTTTTCGAGCTGGATCTTTTCGTTCTTGTTGTCGGTAAGACGCGTCGTGTAGTCCTTCTCCTGATTCGACAGCCTCTGTGTTTGTCGTTCCACGGCCTGAAGCGCACG
The DNA here is from genome assembly GCA_966095595.1 of uncultured Chryseosolibacter sp. Taxonomy (GTDB): domain Bacteria; phylum Bacteroidota; class Bacteroidia; order Cytophagales; family Cyclobacteriaceae; genus Chryseosolibacter. The sequence goes on from CBHTUB010000002.1 coordinate 8,619, forward strand.
CATCGACTCGTCGATCTGTTGCTGGATCTTTTCCTTGTAGAAGTTCACACCGAAATCATATACCATTTTCTCGATGTCTTTGGATACCTCGTCGGCACCTGAAGTCCACTCTGTCGGGCGAATGCCGATCCACGCGGCGCCCGTACCCTTGTCGCGTACTACAGCATAGACGGGCGAGGTGTAATTCTTTCCGTTGATCACGGGCAGGGCATAGGAGTAGGCGTCGTCGGACTTCTTGCTTTTGCCTACGGGCTTAAGATATTTGTTGAGCAACGATTCAACTTCGGTTGACGTGCCGTCGAGCTGAACTTCATAACCTTCAGCGCTTTCACCCTTAACACGAACTGTTTCCTTTTTGACCTTTACAGTTTGAGAAAAACCAACAACAGCAGACAACGTAAAAATGAGAACGTAGATTTTTTTCATGAACTTAGGAGGTGTATTCAGTTATAACAAAGATACACAAATAAAAACGATCATTTATGGCGCAGATTCAAAACGTTCTGATCACAGGGGCATCGGGATTGATCGGAAGCAGACTAACCGCATTGCTTACCGCCGCGGGATACAATGTCATGCACCTTTCAAGACGTAAGGGAGGATCTGTTAAAACATACACCTGGGATGTAGAGCGCCAAACAATCGAGAAGGATGCCCTTACGAACGTCCATGCGATCATTCACCTGGCAGGCGCCAACGTCGCGGAAAAGCGCTGGACAGAAAAACGCAAGGCAGAGCTCGTCAACAGCAGGGTGGATTCTACACGACTTTTGTATAATGAGTTGAAAAAGGGAAATCATCAGGTAAAGACTTTCATATCGGCATCAGCGATTGGCTACTACGGCTTCGAGAATGAGCACGAAGTATTCACCGAGACCTCGCCTGCAGGAAACGATTTTCTCGCGCAGCTCACGAAGCAATGGGAATCGGAGGCCATGAAAATTGAAGAACTGGGAATCAGGGTTGTTCGCCTGCGTGTGGGTATCGTGCTTAGTCGCCACGATGGCGCGCTGGCGCCCATTGCAAAGACGGTCAGGAATCTCGTCGGCGCGCCACTCGGGAAAGGAACGCAATACATCAGCTGGATACATCTTGAAGACATCTGCGGAATGTTCATTCACCTTCTGAAGAACGAAAAGTTGAGCGGGCCATATAACGGCGTGGCGAACGAACCTGTAACAAATGCCGGACTGACGCGTGCGGTAGCAAAAGAATTGCACAAGCCTATCCTGTTTCCAAATGTACCGGCCTTTGCGCTCAAACTGGCCTTTGGTGAAATGGGAAGCATTGTGCTGCGCGGGAGCAGAGTGTCGAATGAAAAGATCCTCGCCTCAGGCTACAAGCTGAAATTTCCGACGCTGAAGGAGGCGCTCGATGATCTGCTGCACTAGTAAGAACCAAAGTACTTTCTCAGGAACCACTCGGCGCTGATCAGCACGAGCAGTGCAAAGAAGATCCACCTGAGGTTGATCAATGAATCATAGCTTTCTTCACTGTGGATGATCGCCTTCGGTTTAGCGGCGGACAAGTCTGTCTCGAGCTTGTCCATGTCTGTCGAGCGATAGAAGTTTCCGCCGGTGTTCTGTGAGATCTTTCTAAGCAAGTCGAAGTCAGCCGTGAGGTTTTGAAGCTCGGCTTCCTGTTCCACAACGGCAAATTCACCTCTGGCCTCTTCTGTTTTGTTATTGATCACCGTCTTCGATCTGTACTTGAATACTCCAGGCTTCAATCCTCCGATCTGGTACCTGATGTTCCCCGGGCTTGTTACATAGCTATAGTCTCTCCGTTGACCTGCCTCATCGATGAGTTCTATCTCGATCTCGTTTCCATAGACCGGCTCGAAGATGTCGTTGTATACCTGGCTTTCAAACGTCACGGGCTCCGAATCGGCAAACTCCTGCTTGATCGGATAGCTGCGGAACCGTCGTTTTTCCTCAGTGGTGCTTAGATACTGGATGAGCTTGCCAAAGAGCTCGTCAAAGGCAACAGTGTTTTCTGTTCGCTCGAACTCATTGAGTCTCCACCGCCAGAAGCCATCACCCATCATCATGCCGATCTTTTTGTCATCTGAAGTTTGCACGGCCAGCAACGGCTTATCGGTAGTCACGCTCCCCACTCTCTGAAACAAGACCACATTTGTATTGGGTGACGTCTGTAGCTTACCGAAATGGACCGACGACGGCGGATAATTGGCGATCACGGAATTGGCTTCGGTGCCGATAGAGAAATTTGAAAATGCAGGATTGGTGACCGGTGTAACATCGTCAAACTCCCGGGGAGTCCCCTCGTATTTCAAAGGCAACGTATGGCGCGAAAGCTCACGCAGATCAGTCTGCGCCCCCACGACGATCATCACCGATGTTTTCGATGCGATGAAGCTCTGGAACAACCCTGTAGTTTTTCCCCTTGGGTCCGGCGACTGGTGAAAGATCGCCAGGTCAAATTTTTCGGGACGCAGATCCGCTGGCTGCTGCTCGGAGATCCCGGGCATGTGCAGCAGAAAATCGTAGTTTGAATTTTTTTCCACCACCTCACGAATGGCTTTGATGTCGGGATGCGGCGACGGAGCTACGAGCAGGATCTTTTTCTTGCCTTCTACCACTTCCACGTACGCAGAACCATAGTTGTTCCTTGTATTCGTTTCACCGTGCTTGGCCTGCACCTGAACATCCAGCTTTTGTATGCCTTGCTCCTCTGCAAGCGGCTGGAAGTCGAAGGTCAGCAACTCGTCATCGCCGGTTGTCTTTTTGGTTTGTTGTTCGATCAGTTTTCCTTTTTTGAAAACACTGACCTTGATCTCCTGTGGAGGAAGATTTTTGGTCTGCACTTCCGCGCGTAACGGAAACTTGTTCCCCTGGTAAGCTATTTTGTTATAGGCAATATTCCGGATACCGACATCCATCTTCACCGTGGTGTCGCCTACCCCCACTGTATGTATTGGAAAATTATAGGCAGCAAACAATGGTGACAACCCTGAGTTATAGATCCCGTCGGAGATCAGAAGGATACCGGAGATATTCTGTCCCTCAAACCGGTTTGAAATGTGACGTATAGCGGAGTGGATATCCGAAGCAGGAGTGCCATAGTTGATTTTTTCAGCTTCGCCATCCAGGTCGTATACGGAAGTTGCAAATCCCTGCTCATCAAATTGTGTCCGCAGTGTTGTCAACCTCCGCTGAAGCTCCGAAAGCTTTGTTGAATCGGTGCCTTCTTTTATAGAGGCAGAGTTATCAAACAAAAAAACAAACTGTGGTTTCTCATAAAGATTCCGCACTTGCTTCACGATCGGACCGAGCAACAGAAAGCACAGGAAGCTTACCAGCAGCGCTCTTCCGATGAAGAGAACGCGATTCAATGTCGTGCCCCACGGGCGATGGGTGTTCCTGTAGTATTGGATAGCGGCATACGCCAGGCCTGCAATCACACAGACAATGATAAACTCCGGTGCAGATTCGAAAATGATCCTTTTCATTGGCAGCGTGTGCAGTTAGTATCCGTATTTTTCTTTCCAGAGGGAGCGAAGGTATTTCCTTAACTCTTCCTCGCGCGCGTTATTGCCAGGCTCGTAAAATTTAGTCCCTTTTATTTGCTCCGGCAAAAATTCCGTATTCACAAAATTGCCCTGGTAGCTGTGCGCATATTGATAACCTGCGCCATACCCCATTTTTTTCATCAGCTTCGTCGGCGCATTTCGTATGGACAAAGGGACGGGAAGATCCCCGGTTTCACGCACGGTGCCGAGCGCTTCTTCGATCGCCATGTAGCTCGCATTGCTTTTGGGTGATGACGCAAGATATACCGCACATTGCGAAAGGATGATCCTGGCTTCAGGATAACCGATCACATTCACGGCCTGAAACGTGTTGTTTGCGATCACGAGTGCCGTAGGGTTTGCGTTCCCGATGTCCTCCGAGGCAAGGATAAGCATACGCCGTGCGATGAACTTTACATCTTCTCCTCCTTCCACCATTCTTGCGAGATAATAAACCGCTGCGTTAGGATCGCTGCCGCGTATGGACTTGATGAATGCCGAGATGATATCGTAATGTTGTTCGCCGCTTTTGTCGTAGATCGCAATATGCTTCTGCGCCAGGTCGATCACCAACTGATCTGTGATCTCGACGTCGCCTTTTACGGCATTGGCGATCAACTCTACGAGGTTCAGGAGTTTTCTGCCATCGCCGCCTGAAATATTGAGGAGGGCGTGATGCTCTTTTATAACGATGTTCCGGTGGCGGAGCTCTTCATCGCGTTCCAATGCCTGTTTGACCAGATCCAGTAACTGTTCTTCGCCTAGTGCCTTTAAGGTATAGACCTGACATCTCGAAAGGAGGGCAGAGTTTACTTCGAACGATGGATTTTCCGTAGTAGCGCCAATCAGCGTAATCACACCTTTTTCGACCGCGCCCAGAAGTGCATCCTGCTGCGATTTGTTGAAACGGTGTATCTCGTCGATAAACAGGATAGACCGTTGCGATACCTTCGCTTTGTCTATCACATCCCGCACTTCCTTTACGCCCGAGCTGACGGCACTCAATGTGTAGAATGGTTTTTTGACTTCGTTGGCGATAATGTTCGCTATGGTGGTCTTGCCCACGCCCGGTGGTCCCCATAGGATCATGGATGGCACGTTCCCCGTCTGGATTGCCCGCCTGATTATTCCGCTCGGCCCGGTAAGGTGCTCCTGTCCCACCAGGTCATCGAGCCTGGCCGGCCGCATTCTCTCGGCTAACGGTGCTGTTGATTGTAAATTCACTACTGTTTTTCGTCATCAACAATGGTAACGGACTGACCATTCCATTGCGGGACCAAATTATAAGAAATCCAGCAGATCATCCCAGTAGTTTTTACAAATGGCTGCCGGTAAGACCGAACTTGTTTATATTGCATTTGCCCCGCTGAATTTCTGTAGATATGAAACTATCGCACCTGATTCTTTTGGGCTTTTTGATCATTCTGATCATGTTCTCGGCGGCCACCTACATCAACTTCCGGCAAGCCGGGCAAGTCAACGAAAACTCGGAATATTTTGCCTACTCTACGAACATCGTAAGGAACACAAACCGCTTTCAAAGGAATATTCTGTCCATGGTAAGCGGTCTCAGGGGATACGCGTTCACCGGTGAGAACCATTTTATCCAGTCATACGATTCCGCCGCAGCGGAGAACGTGTCTATCCTCGATGAGCTTTCAATGAGCATTCCCGACACCTCCCGCCAGCGGAAGGAGCTTGACGAGATCATACAGCTGAACCAGCGGTGGTTGAAAGACTATGCAGGTCCCATTATTGAAGCCCGGCGGTCTGCCTCGGAATCGGACAGCAGCCAGGCAGCTTTCAACAAGCTTTATCGCGAGAAGTTATTGAGTGGTACCGAAACATCGCTTAACCGGCAGCTTCAGCACAGGTTCCGTGATTTCAGTAACTATGAATTCAATCTCCGTGAGAGGCGCAAGGCCGAGCTTACCGCTTCGGTCAGGCAAACACGACAGATTTCGTTTTACCTCACGACATTTTCAATCGTGATAGGCCTTGCCATCGCCATATTTCTTGCGAACAGGATATCCACACGAATCATGAAGATGGTGCACATGGCCGATGACATTGCGACCGGAAATTATAACGTCTATAACCCGGATGAAGGTCCGGATGAGCTCGGGCGATTAACGAGGGCCCTTAATCACATGGCCCGTGTCCTTTCCGAGAACATTAACCTCCTTCAGCGCAAGAACGATGAGCTTGGCCAGTTCGCGCATATTGTTTCGCATGACATGAAAGCCCCGCTTCGCGGTATAGACAACGTGGTGACATGGATAGAAGAAGACCATATCCAGGAGCTGTCACCCAAGGTTAGGGAATATATAAGGCTGATCAAGGGCAGGTTGGCCCGTGCGGAAAACCTCATTCAGGGCATCCTGATGTATGCACGTGTAGGACGCGAGCAACCTCTGCGTGAGCAGGTCGACGTGAACGAGCTTCTGCGGGAAGTAATGGAAAACGTTGCACTTCCCCAATCGCTGACACTTGAGATCCCTCCCGGGCTTCCGGTTCTATTTACCGAGCGTATCCCACTGCAGCAGATATTCACAAACTTGATAACCAACGCCGTAAAATATCATGACAAACCGGATGGATTTATTAAGGTGGCATTCCGCGAACATGATGATCACTACAAATTTTTTGTTGAAGACAACGGACCGGGTATTGACAGGGCGTATCACGAAAAGATCTTCATGATCTTCCAGACACTGCACGAACGCGACCGCGTAGAGAGCACAGGAGTGGGGCTGGCTATTGTGAGAAAGATATTGGAGGACAGAAAACAAACCATTAAAGTTATATCGACTCCAGGCAAGGGCTCGACGTTCATTTTTACCTGGCCTAAGTGAAGGTTTTATCTCTTAAGAGGGAAATTTTATGATTACCGTAAAAGGTGTATCATTAATGGTGTAATACATCTGTTTTTTTGTCTGGAATTTCGGCCTCTGTGAAAGAGGAAGTTCTAGACACTGCGCTTAAAGACATCGGAAGTAAGTTAGCTGAGCTGCGCCGGAAAAAGGGATATACCAGCCATGAAAGCTTTGCCTATGACCATGACATTCCACGTATGCACTACTGGCGGATCGAAAATGGAAAAACAAATCTCACGATCCGGAGCCTCATGAAGATCCTTTCCATCCACAACATGAGCCTCCAGCAATTCTTTTCACTGATGGACCAGCACCGCTCCAACGGAAAGCCATGAACTACTTGCCGGTCTCGCTGTTGGCAGCATCCACCGGCTTGGATTGTGGCGAGCCCTTCTCCCTCAGGAAAATAGACAATACTACCATGGCGAAAATCGAAAGAAACTCGCTCTCCCAGTTCTGAAACGACTCAAACCAGAACCTCGTGTTGCCCAGATATTCGATCGCGGTATCCGGTTCCTTGTTCTTTAACAATTGCTCTTCGTTATAGTCCTTCAGGCTCCCGTACCAGTGAACAACAAACGAGAGCAGGAAGATCAGGACGAAGGCATAACAAAGCGAATGTTTGTAAATCGCCAGGATGATCCCGCCTTTTTTAACTGGCCACGGGGCATCCTTTTTCTTTGGATCCGGTTCACGATCCACGTCCTCTTCCTTGTCGGGATCTTTAGACTCTGCCGATCCGCGCTGATATAAAGCCATGGTCAGGATCAGGAACAGGGCCATCTGCAGGAATTCACTCTCCCAGTTCTCGAACGTGGATTGCAGAAAGTGACCCGAGGTCAGATAAGCCGACAGTTCTATCGGTTTGCCGCCCTGCTCGACGACTTCTTCATTGTGTTCTTTATGGCCGGTAACGATCTGTCCGCCCAGGCTCATGAGGAAGAGCACCAGAAAAGCAATCGACAGGCCATTGTCCCTTAAAAATGTCTTCATATCGAAATCCCTCAACTTGAGGTAAAAAATTCTATTCCAATTATTTACGGTCAGTCAGCAGTGCCGTCCCCGCAGACAACCGTTGGTAAATGAATAGCGACATTGAGGGAGTTTTCGGAAAAAATCCGATTCAATAGAGCAACCTTAAGGGTCAAGTTTTGGTCTCTGTCAACAGATTATGATCAGAAATTTTCTAACCGTCGCAGTAAGGGCTTTTATGAGACAAAAGCTCTACTCATTTATCAACGTTTTCGGACTTGCCTCCGGATTGGTCTGCGCCCTGTTCATCTACCTGTGGGTAAACGATGAGTTGAGCAAGGACAAGTTCCATCATGAAAGCGACAAGATATTCCGGGTTATTTCCAATCTGGAATTCAATAAAGGAGAATTGCTCACGTGGACCATCACCCCCGGACCCCTGGGCGAGCTGATCGCAGAGCAGATTCCCGAGGCCGAGTATTCGGTACGTACGAATGGTACCGGTTCCATCTTATTCCAACATGACGATAAAAGTTTCCTCGAGCAGGGTATCTACGCCGATCCGGAATTTTTTGACCTCTTCAGTTTCAGGATCATTGGAGGCAAACCGAACAGGGACAGCGCGAATGTGTCATCGGTTACGATCTCTTCGACGCTGGCTGAAAAGCTATTTGGCAACGGTGACCCGATCGGCAAGACCATAAGGATAAATAATCAATACGATCTGACCGTAGATGCTGTGTTTAAAGATGTGGGGACGGAGTCTGCCATGCAGTTCGACTTCGTACTACCCTTCCAGATCTACAGGAAGAACAGGGGCATCAGCTTTAACTGGGGCAACTATGACCATGACTTGTTTGTAAAGCTAAACGACCCGTCGCGATACCTTGAAGTTGAAAGGAAGATCAACGACGCTGTAAAGAAGGTAAGTGATAATGAAGGAACAAGCTTTTTCCTCCAGCCCATGACAGACTACTATCTGTACTCACAATATGAGAACGGCAAACCTGTCGGTGGACGGATCAAATATGTACAGATATTCAGCGTGGTAGCAGTGTTTATCCTGATCATTGCCTGCATCAACTTTATGAACATGGCAACAGCGAAGGCTGCCGCGCGGGCAAAGGAAGTGGGTGTGAGAAAGGTAGTGGGTGCACAACGCACGTCGCTTATTTTTCAATTTGTTTCCGAGGCCACACTCATAAGTTTAATCGCTACACTCATAGCCCTGGCGGTTGTAACAATGGCTCTTCCACTGTTCAACATGATTGTTGGAAAGGAAATTACCATGCACTTTTCCGATCCGGTATTCCTCGGAGCACTGCTGACGATCGTTGTTGTTACAGGTTTGCTTGCGGGAAGTTATCCGGCCTTCTTTTTGTCTTCCTATCAGCCCGTAGCGGTACTTAAGAGCGGGACATCCGGCAACACGCGAAACTCCCTGCTTCGAAGGGGTCTTGTTGTTTTTCAGTTTGCGCTGACGGTGATTCTGATCGCATCATCACTCGTTATCTACTCACAGATCGAGTTCATCAGGAATAAGAACCTGGGATATAATCGCGAATCGGTTCTCACGTTCACTTTGTCGGGTAAGCTGTGGGGTCAGTTCGAGGCTTTCCGCAACGAGCTGCTCCAGTCGGGCGCGATTACGCACGTGTCACGGGCGGGACAAAATCCTGTCAGGGTCGATAATCAAAACGGCTCAGTCGATTGGCCCGGGAAACCCGAAAATAGCTCCATATTCTTCAGGACCATCACGGTCGACTACGACTTTCTTGAGACGATGGGAATGGAGATCGTAGAGGGAAGATCTTTCAATCGCGAGTTCAATGATACCAGCACTTTCATCCTTTCCGAGCGTGCCGTGGAGGTTATGGGTTTAACCAACCCCGTGGGCACACGCATCGTGCAGTGGGGCCAGCCGGGAACGGTGATCGGTGTGGTGAAAGACTTTCATAGCCGTTCATTGCACGAAGCCATTGATCCGATCGTGCTCATGCTCAAAACAGATTGGAGCGGAAGGGCACTTGTCCGATTTGAAACCGGCAAGACAACAGAAGCAATCGCCGCCGTCGAATCGCTTTTCAAAAAATATGTTCCCGAGTATCCGTTCTCGTACAGTTTCCTGGATGACGAATTCGAGAAGTTATACAAAAATGAAAAGGTGAGCGGATCACTTGCGCTCGGATTTACATTTATGGCCATCGTCATCTCGAGCCTCGGATTGATTGGCCTTGCCGCGTACACCGCAGAGCGCCGACGTAAGGAGATCAGCATCAGAAAAACGCTCGGTGCTACCGTGTCCGGTATCGTGTCGATGATATCGCTCGACTTTATCAAGTTGAGCTTTATCGCGACTATCGTCGGCTGCCCGGCTGCGTATTTCCTGATGAAACGGTTCCTTGAAAGCTATGCATACCATCGGGATCTCGAATGGAATGTCTTCCTTTTAACAGCGATAGCGGTGCTGATCATATCAATGGTCACGGTGATATTCCAGGTAGCAAAGGCCGCGATGGCTAATCCGGTAGATGCGTTGAAGAATGAATGACATGACACCGGAATCATAGGTCCATCACCATGATCTTCTCCGTTCGCTTCAACACTTCCATTTGTTTTGGTGCGGATCGGTCCTGAAAGCCCATTTTGTAATATAGGTTGTGTGCATCCCGCATTGCCATTGTGGTTTGCAGCCAGAGCTGTTTGGCGTTGTTTTCCTTGCATCTTGTAATGCATCGCTCGATCAGTTTCGTGGCGACCCCGAGGTTCCTCGCCTTTGGGTCGATGAACAGCTTGGCAAACTCGAATGTCTCTTCATTGAGACGTTTCAGGGCAACGCATCCCACAACTTCGTCCTTTACAACGGCAAAAAAGACAAATCCACCATTTTCAAGATACGCCTTGTCCGGGTTGTGTAATGTGTGTTTGTCTTCCTCTTCCAACGATCCCTTTAAAACACCAAGCAGCCAGTTCCCGGCAAGCTCATAGAAATATTTTTTAAGCGAAGGCTTATAATCCAGTACCAGCACGCTTGCCTCCGATCTCAGATAGCTGTCGTCATAGATCGGTTTGTGGTTGATCTTTCGCTCTACACGATCGAGAATATTGAGCAGGTCCGGATGTCCGGCAGTCATCACCTCCCTGAGTGCTTTTGAAAAGGTCGACCACACGGGTTTCAATTGCTGAAGCAGTTTCATCCCCTTATTGGTCAGGCGGATGTGCTTGGCTCTCTTGTCCGTAGGATGAGCCGCAATTTTGGCCAGACCGTTCGACTCCAGTTCGCGCACGACGTTCTTGACCGTGATGTGGGTAACCCCTATTTCTTCCGCAAGCTGAACAGCGGTTTTTGGTTCTTCGGAATGAGCGAGAAGATAAAAAACAGAGAACCAGCTTGCCTTGAAATGGAGCCCATGCTTCAGATAGATCTGGTCTCCGTCTGACTGCAATTTTTCACTGATCCTCCTGAACCGCGTAGCGCCGGCGAGGTAGCCCAGGGTTTGAATGCGATCGGCCATAAAGTATTATGAAAGTCCTTTTGTAAAAATATGAAAGTACTTTCATAATACGGCAACGAATCTAAAAAAGTTTCAAACACGACTGGGGGCCGTTCCGTATAAATCAGTACAAACCCTTTTAGTATGGAGAAAGTAACGGTATTCACCCACCCCGCCGACGTACTGAAACAGTTCGACAATGGTGGCAGATTCTTCGATTTTGCGTCTTCTTCCGACGATGGCATCATCACTTCTGGTGAGATCGGCAAGGTTGCCGGCATCTTTGGCAACAAACAGAAAAAAGTGTTGTATCTGGGTCTCGCGATCAACGCGCTCGATGTAGCCGACAAGGACCGAATTATTGATTCTTTGTCGGATGATATGATGGAAGCCTATGAAAAATACCTGCCGCAGGAATTGACACCTTCCGGAGCGCTTGAAAAAGGCGTCGCTTCTTCGAATGCCATCATCACCGGTGTTCCCACATTAGTAGATTCCCGAAGAGCCCTCAATGGGTTTGTCATAGTACCGGTTTCAACGGGTAAGGCCATTTCGATGATCATGATCCCCATCATCGAACGTTACGACGTATACGAATTACGCGACGAAATAAGCTCGAGTACATTTCTCATCGCCCATGCGAAGGGAGAGGGAAAGCTTCCGGAAAGAAAGGTCAAAGTCGCGGGCGTCTTGAAGGAGTTGAAATTGAAGGTTGATGGAAAAGAGAAGACCGAACTCTTTCTTGAGGCATTGTACTATTGCGAATAACCACAGCTCGCTAGAAATTTTAAAGTATTCTTTTTTAAGGCTTGTGTGGCTCCTGGTAAGCTACTGCCTGATCATCTCGTTACTTGTTTCTTCCGATGTTACTACCGGCAAAAAGGAATTGAGGCTTCCCAAGTGGAGGTTTCGTAAAGTCGATGCTGTTGGTATCCACCTATTGAGTATCCGTAAGGATTTAAAGCCATTACTATTCTTATTTAGCGAAATTGCTAAATTTGTATCCCGATGGCAAAAAAGAGCTTAGCCCAGCAGGAATTAGAAGAGTTCGACAAAGTTTTCAAGGCGCTGGCTCATCCAACACGGCGGCACATTCTAGTAGTGCTTCGTTCCAGGGGTGATGAGATGCCAGCCGGTGAAATTGTGAATGCGTTCTCCTATCGCTGGCCGACAATTACGCGTCATATGCGCCAGTTGGAAGAAAGTGGATTGGTGTCTGTCAATAAAGTCGGTACACAGCAGCTATATCGACTTAATAAAACAAAGCTCAAATCGACTATCAGCAACTGGCTGAAATGGTTTTAAACAAACACATTATGTTTCAAAAGAAATTTATGGAAAGGGTTTATCGCAAGGCGAAGCAGCCTTCGGACCTCTTGTGGCATTCCGAAGAGCCTTCGCCATTTCTGGTGGAGGCGATTAAGAACAGAAATAAACCTGGCAAAGCCCTCGATCTCGGTTGTGGTGCAGGTGTTTTCTCCGTGTACATGGCGAAAGCCGGATATGAGGTTACCGGTATCGATTTTATTCCCGAAGCGCTGAACATGGCCAGAGCGCTGGCGGGGAAGGAGAACGTCAGTGTGCGCTGGCTTCAGGCAGACCTTCTCAACTGGCAGACCACCGAGCAGTTCGACATCATTCTCGATTCAGGGTGCCTTCATACGATCGCTGACAAGGAAAAATTCAAACAACAGGTTGTTCAATGGCTTGCGCCGAATGGAGATTTTATTCTTGGCCATTTCGGTCGGAGGAATTTTTTCGACTGGCGTCCGGTAGGACCTATCCGGAGGTCGAAGGAAACGCTTGCCCGGTTATTCGCTCCCGAACTTACTCTTAAAAAATATGATGCACGGGTACAGGAAGGTGTTCCAATGCCGATAGGACCATCGGTGCAATTGCAGAGTCTTTGGTTTACTAAAAAACAGGTATGAAGTCATCTCCACAACTTGCCATTGCCATGTACAAACCGCGTCCGGGAAAAGCGGGCGATCTGATGAAAATATTGGAAGATCACATTCCAACGCTTCGGCAGTATGAGCTGATCACGGACCATCCCGCGATCACCGCCGAGTCGTCTGACGGCACCATTCTCGAGATCTTTCAATGGACGCACGAGGAAGCCAAGAATCACGCGCACGAACATCCGGCGATCAGGACAATCTGGGGCAGAATGGAAGGCATCTGTGATTTTCCTGCGATGAAAGATCTGCCCGAAGGCAAGCATCCGTTTCCCAATTTTTCCGTCTTGAGTGTAAAGTAGGATTCAACTGCCGGCCCTGATTGGTTGTACGGGTCTATGATTTGTTTTCTTAAGCCTCCGGTGCTTTGCGTTCGCGTGACGCCTTCCAGCTCCCGATGCCTTTCGTGACTTTGGGGTTGAGCGAATTCAAGATGACCTCGAAAGTGGTGCCCTTTCCTACTTCAGATGAGACAGTGATCGTGCCTTTAATGCGTTCTACGGTCTCCTTCACGATATAGAGGCCAAGGCCTGATCCCTGGCTTTGTTCGCTTGCGCGGTAGAACATTTTAAAAATGTTTCCGATATGTTCCTGCGAAATGCCTGTCCCGTTGTCGATCACTTTGATGACGGCCGTTTTATCGTTGAACTCTACCTTGATCTGTACAAAGGGATTTTTTCCCTGCAGGTTGTGGTACTTGATAGCGTTGGAAACAAGGTTGCTCAAAATAACCTTCAAGCGTTTCGCGTCCCCATAGAAAACCCCCGTCCCGTTTACTGAAACCAGCCTCAATATCTGGTTTGTCTCATCCAGGTATTTCAGATCGTCAAGCACTTCATGGATCAGCTTATCGAACGAGATCTCCTGTGTTTCTATATCTACACGGGCATTCCTGGAAAAGTCGATGATGTCCTTGATAAAGCCATCGAGCTTCCGGATACTCTTCTCGATCAAGCCCAGATAATTGTCCTTATTTCCGTTCTCGGGATCTTGTCGGGCAATATTCACAAGTCCCATTACCGATGACAGTGGGGCTCTCAAATCGTGTGACGCGCTGTAGACGAACTTGTCCAGCTCGCTGTTCACCTTCCTCAGCTCGGCATTTCGTTTTTCGATATCGTGCACGCGCCATTTATAGATCCCGAAGAGAAACAATGCCATGCTAAAGGCAATAAGGATATAAAACGCACGCGTTTGATAAAAAAACGGCTTCACCTCAAACTGCAAGGTGGCCTCTTTACTGCTCCAGAGCCGGTCGTTGTTTGAGCCGGTAACTCGCAGCACATAGTGGCCAGGCGGAAGGTTCGTGTACTGGACCTCCCGCGCGGTGGCAGCTTGTGTCCACGTTTTTTCAAGGCCATCAAGCATGAACTTGAATTCGTTCTTTTCCGGCGCGAGCAAGCTCAGGCTCGTGAACTTAATGGTATACCGGAGATGGCCTGGCTCGATGACCACTGGCAGCCTCGCATCGAAAACTTTCTCATCCGCGATAAGCTGTGTGATATATACGGGAGGTTCGATCAGATTTTGCTTAAGCTCTCTGGGATTTACGACACTCACTCCGCCGATCGTTGGAACCCAGATCTTGCCTTGCGAAGATTTGAATGCCCGTGTTGCGCCCGTGCATTCCTTTTTTTTCATTCCATCATCATTGTTGTAAATCTGCGAAGAAACCTGTGTCAGGTTGGTCCGAATGTAGTCGTTGATCTCTTTCTTCTGCATTCGAAGAATTCCGCGGTTGGTGGTCACCCATACATTGCCGGCGTCATCTTCTATCCAGTCGAAATATGTTTCGCCCCTGGTAGGATGATCGAGCACCAATTTCTTGAAGTCGCTGCCATTGAAGTAATATAATCCGACGTTGGTGACGACCCAAATGGCACCGCTCTCATCGACATGGATGTTGAAGATGAGAATTCCCGAATCGTCGCTGGTGAGGTGGAATGTCGTAACGGTTCCCTTGCTGTCGATGTGCGAAAGGCCTCCGCCATGGGTTCCGAGATATATGTTGCCGCGCTGATCTTCTTCTATTGCGAGAATATAGTTGGATGCCAGACCGGTTTTCCGATTGAACGTCTCCACGACACGGTCGTCCACCAGCTTGAGCACACCGCCGGACCGGGTTCCCAACCACAACTGATTTTGCCTGTCAAAATACATTCTCCGCAGATCCTGGACAGGTAATCCGCCATTCTGAACATTCAACAACTTCTCATTCCCGCCTTTTTTCCTTAACAACCCTCCGTAAGAGGCTACCCAGAGCGTTCCGGTCTTGTCAATATGCAAGTCGCGAATACTCACACCGCCGAGGGAATTTTTGAATTTCAGGGGCGTGGCTTTTCCATTGACCAATACGTCGACTTCGCCACCATCCGAACCAACATATATCGCTCCGTCGGGACCTTCCGCTACGATGTTGACGAGGTCCGAAGAGAGACCATGGATGCGGGTGTATGTCGTAATGCCTGTATCCTTGAATCGGATGAGTCCGCCTTTGCTGGAGGTAAGCCACAGACTTCCCTCCCGGTCGAAGGTGAGCGATGTGATCTCGAGTGTTGGAAGTCCATGCTCGCCGCTGATAAGGTCTGTAACCTGTTCCGAACGATTGATGCGTGCCAGTCCCTTTTCGGTTCCAAGCCAAATAGATCCGAAATCATCCAGTGCGAGTGAGATGATACCTATGTCCTTCAGGAAATCACTTGTGTTTACCTTTCCTTCATTGATAAAAGCGAGCCCTTTCCATGTTCCTGCGATCACTTCGCCTTCGGGTGTGCAACGAACAGTATTTACCACGTTGCTTGGCAAACCATCTTCTACGGTATATTGAGTTGCTTCGCCTGCGGCACTTATCCTCACTATACCGTTTCCATTGGTGGCTATCCAAATGTTGTGGTCTTTGTCTTCCGCGATGCTGAGAATGCTTACATCTCGTACGGCATTGTGCATCGGAAGTGTAACGGTGGAGTCCCGTATCAGGAAAAGCCCATTATTGTTTGACCCTGCCCAGATCGCGCCGTCCTGGGAGAATAACAGGCAGCGTATTGATTTTGGAAGCTGAGCATTGGATTGTAGAAAAGGCGTGAATTCCCCGTCGTCATACCTGATGATCCCACTGCCCTGCGTTGCGAACCACAACGTGCCATGCTTGTCCTCATAGCCGCGGTAAAAGGCATCGGATTTCAGGAATGGAATACGATCACGATCAAATAATTCAAAGGTGTGGCCATCGAAGCGGATCAATCCGTTGTAAGTGGTGATCCAGAGAAATCCCGTCCGTGCCTGAATGACACTTGTCAGATTGTTGGTATACAGTCCGCGCTCACTGGTCCATTGATCGATCGCAGTTTCAGTGAGGGGTTTCTTCGGATCGAACAAGGAGGGTTTCACCTGTGCATACAAGGCATGCACGGAAAGCCAGCAGATCAACAAGGTATAGATTCGCATATTTCAGCGTATGTATCCAAGATAGTAAAATAAGCGGTGCCCGAATAGTAAAGCCGATGATACAGCAATTAAAAAGCAGAAAAGGGGTGTGGGATCCGCCTGAAAAAAGCGTCCGATGTTTGTTCTGCAGGGCGAACGGAGATAAACAGATAAGCAACACTTTTCATGTTGCTTATCTTGATGAACGCGGTAGATATGCTCTTCGTTTTTAGGTCAAGGTGTACGGCATAATATGGTATTTGCGTCAGACCTTATGCGCAACGGCTTCGTGAAGAGCGCCGATCCTTTCATTCTGCAGGCGGAGAATGTGATCGAGAATGTTCGTTGTATAACCTCCGCTGCCTTTCGTTCGGTGATGTTGATCGTCTCCGTGGGAATATGCGTTTTCTGCGAGCCTTTTATGAGGCATTCTGAAGCTTTTCAATACCGTGCAGAGGTTGAGCACGCTTTGGGCAGCTTTGATCCTTCCTGTCTCCGGTTTCTGCTTCAGCTCGGTCAGTACCCGGGTGAGTAGAGATGGGGTAAGCTTGAACTCGTCGTAGATCTCCCTGATGAACCGGAGATTATACGGGAGATAGCCTTCCTTGAATTTATTATAGACAAGATCGGTGCTGTCACTGCTCCACAGGAGGTGATCGAAGACAAACATGGGCATCTCGACAGCGCCGGGCCCGATGTAATCCTTGTTATAGTCGATCTTTATCGGGTCATAATAGAATCGAAGCTCATTCGCGAAGACAGCCGGGGAAACATTTCTCTTGGCATGAACCACTCCCCTTACCATTCCCTCCATTTTCTGCTGTATCTCGCTACAGGAAACCTCAAAGTCATCGCCACACAGAAGTCCTGCGTTCAACACACTGCGAAGATGCATGATCGATTCTATCAGGGGTGGCATTGCGACCTTGACGCTTTCTATAAGCGCACGTTCATCAGGTAAACCCGAGTATGTCCTCATTCTTTTTCCGTCCGGATTCCAGACAGTATAGTGAAGCAACGTGTCGCGTGGTGGTAAGTCGGTCTTTACCATCAGCACAAGCAACACATACTCCAGCTCCGGTATGGCTTCAACCGGTTCTATGCCATGCTTTTTCAGTATACCGATAAAAATACCCAGGTCGCGCATTGCCGCGATGGATTCTTCATGGGTGAATTTGTCCAACGCATCCGGTACCGGCAATAGCCTGTACAGCAACTGGACAATTTCACGGGTCTCACCGCTCGTATTAAGGAGATGAAGAATGTGAATTTTGTCGTCGAACGCGAGAGGATCCAGGGACAGGATCGTTTCGTTATTTAACTGCCACCGCCCGAGGGCAGGAAATGTATAACTACTGCGACGCATGAGATTGGATTAGTTTAAGATCCATTTCATACACTCGCCTTCGGAATTGAACATGTTAATTTTCAGGTCACCTACCTGAGCCTCCTTGTTAACTTTGCTGACCGTGGCAACCGCAAAAACATCTTCGGAGACTACTGCGCCTACTTTCTTCAGTCCGACTTTTTCAACTTCCGGAAACCACTCCTGCGTGAGGTAGTCCTGGACCTCTTTCGAGAGAACTTTCAATTCGCGGTGATCGCTCAAGTGACCGCTCAGCGAATTTTGCTTGATGTAGTTGGTCATAAACGTGCATCCTTTGCGGACGTCAGCGGGCTTCAAAAACCCGATCCACTTTGCCACGATCACATTGCTTGATTTGTCGTGATAGATGTTGACGAAGGACTCCTTCATCAGAGTAATGTTGGTGCTCATAAAATGTGTTACTGGGATTTTTATAAATGTCATTCACCGTTCAGTGAAACAAAAGAAGTGACACCAAAGATTGGTATAACGGCTTATAAGTTTTCACCAGGAATCGGTCGATCAGACTCAAAAAAATGGAATGCACGCCGATTTCTTTCATGATAAACGGTATGGCCAGGCGTAGTAGAATTCTACCATCGGCGTATAACTGTACCGTTGTATCGAACTGGCTTGCAGACGTTTAAAAATTCTGACGCTGCATCGCAACTTTTCAATAAAACGGCATTACTGCAATGATATTACACAAGTGACAAATTGAGGAAGGAGATATGATATTCTGTTTCGTCGAATGAACTAGATGTTTATCGTGAAACAGAAATTGTCAAGAAAATTGGACAGTGAAATATTGTGAAAAATTTTGTATGAAAAAAATATCAGAGGCTGGCATTATAGAAATAATCAATGGATTGGACTGCCGAAGCAATCCAATCCACTTTGATGAGTGATGAGATAATCAACTCAATTACCACTTAGGATCATCGTTGGCCTTGACGCATGCACGGATTCTCCGGTAATCGGTTCCACTACACCATTCTTCCAGTATTGGGCCACGTAATTGTGTCCGTTGTATATTCTTCCGGCAATATGGATATCGTTGCCATCGATGGCAATGGACGTAGCGGTTGCTTCTGCCCAATGTGATCCATCGGTGAGGGGGACAGGCGTTCCGTTCTTCCAATACATGGCTGTATACATAATATCCGAAGCGTATTTATTTCCGGCAACATAGACGTCGTTGCCAGAGATCGCAATCGCAAACGCGCCTGTGCTCTTTGAAGCGTCCTCAAGAGGTACGGCCGTGCCATTTTTCCAATACTTCGCAATGTTGCGCGTGCCATTGCTTTCATATCCTGCGACATATACATCCGTTCCATCGATGAGGATTGCTTTCGCGTCTGCCCACTGAGATCCATTCGTAAGGGGTACCGAGACACCGTTCTTCCAGTACTTGGCGATCGGCGTACCGTTTTCCTGTTTCTCATAGCCCGCGATATAAACATCCGTTCCGGAAATGGCAATGGCATTGGCCAGGGCTTCTGTTGTGCCATCTGTCAGTGGGATCGGTTCACCGTTTTTCCAATACATCGCGATCAACACGCCGGCTTGAGTCGACTTGTATCCGGCAACGTGCACATCGGTCCCGGAAACAGCAATAGACGTTGCCTCTCCGCCATAATCTCCACTGGCAAGCGGAACAGCGGTTCCGTTTTTCCAATAGGTTGGAAGAGTAAGACCATCGAACACACTTCCGGCGAGATACAAGTCACTGCCTGAAAATGCAATGGCGACCGTCTCCGCGTATGATTCAGCTTCAAGCGGATTAGCCTGTCCATTTTTCCAATAAGTCGTCTGGTAGTTTTCGGTTCCCGCAATGTAGACGTTCGGAGGTAACGTGGTAAACGAAACCTCATTACCATACGTCGTGCCGGTTGCAGTGGTCGCATAGGCTCGGACGTAGTAGGTAGTGTTTGGTGTCAGTTCTTCCATGCTGCTTGTAAATGTTCCCGTTCCATTTCCGTCGATAGTTAGGTTGTTGGCAACGGTTGGGTTCGCGGCTGTGTTCCAGCACACACCACGCACGAGAATATCAGCCCCGCTTATTGTGCCGCCGCCCGTTGCGGATAAAGTTGAGATGTTATTGATGGCGGTTGTCGTTACCTCGGTAGGTGTGGGCGTCGGCGTAGGACCACTATCATCGTCGCTGCAACTTTGCAGAAAGAATGTTGTCAGGGATAAGCCGATAAAGGCGAAAATTGTAAAAATGTGTTTCATATGCAGAAATGTTTTTCTGCCTGAAAATTATCGGCTGCACATGTGTTGAAGGCAATTCCAGGAGCCTACAAATGGGCTACAAACCCCAAAAAACCCTTCAAAACGACCTGGATCAGACGGCGAGTATGAACTCGGTGAGACTCTGCTCCGGAGTGAGCTTCAATTTCTTTTTGATCCTGTAGCGTGACATCTTGACACTGGCACTGTCAACATTCATCAGGTTTGCGACTTCTTTATTGTTGAGATTGATGCGGATGTAGGCGGCTTGCTTGAGTTCGTTTATGGTGAGATCAGGACAAATCGATTTCAGCTTGTCAAAAAAATCGGGGTGGACCCGTTGAAAATGCAGAATGATGTTTTCCCAATCGTTTTCAAAATTCATGTGATGTTGCAAGTTCCGGCGTATGGTCTTGAATTGCTGTTTCTGTAGCGCGTCGGACTGGTCACTGAGTTTGTCGATTTCATTTTGAAGTTCATCCAGTAACTTATTCTTCTGATGAATAAAAAGCGTGTTGGTGGCCAATTCGCGTGCGCTGCTCTCCAGCTCGACCTGAAGTTGCTTGTTTTTCTCCTCCTGGATCTGCTTGTCCGCATCTGCCTTGATCTTTTCACGCTCGGCCTTTTCGCGCGCCGCAGTCAGCTGCGATTCGCGTTCGCGGAAACGTAAGGTCTGAACTTTCTTCGACAAGGCGATCAATCCTGCCAGGAAGATGGCGGCCAGCGCGCCGACGGAAACGATGATCAATGAAAACTTCCGCTGTTCTTCCTGCCTCTTTAAGAGCTGGATCTCCTTATCCTTCTTTTCCCCCTGAAAAGCATACTGCAACTCGGCGACCGTACGCGCTTTTTGTGTATTATACACTGTATCAGAATACGCCTTGTAGAGCTTATAATATCTCAGAGCCTGCCCCGGATCTTTTTTCGCCTCGCAAGCCTCGGCAAGTACCTCGGCAAAACTTCTGGAAATTTCATCAAGCTTTAATGATCTCGATTTTTCGAGTCCAGGCTCTGCGATTCGTATCGCTTTTTCGTACGCCCCTGCTTTCAGCTCGAGGTAGGATTCACACCATAGGCCCTGCACTACCCCATGCTGATCCTCTTCACCCGGACCATACAGATTGCGCGCCGCATTCAACTGCGTACGAGCCTCGTCCAATCGTCCCAGCTGCGCATAGACATGGCATAGGTTGTACTTTATGTTGGCCGGCAAAGTGCCCGCTTCTTCCTTGCGAACAAGTCGTGCGGACTCATCTGCATACTGAAAAAAATAAAGTGCACTGTCAGCGAGCCCCAGTTGCCGATGCACGATTCCGAGGTTCTGGTAATCCGCGGCAACGCCAAAATGATCGCCGAGCCTGGTATCCAGTGCCAATGCCTGTTTTAAGTATCCAATAGCTTCACGGTAGCGTTGCTGTGCAAGGATCACTCTGGCAACATTGCTCAGTATCGCAGCTTGTTTTTTCAGGAGACCATACTTCTCATAGCTCCTGAGCGCCGGCAGAAAATGTTCAAGTGAGGTAGAATAGTTGCCGCGCATTCCCTCCACGACACCTAATATCTGGTCAGCCCTGGCGACCAATGTATCATTGTCCGCTGTGTAAGCTTCATCTCTGGACAGTGCGGCAAGAAAGTAGGCCGAGTCTGGATTTTGAAAGAGCAATGAATAAGCTTTTTTCTGCAGGTCCGTGATCTTTTGTACCTGGGCATTGGAGGAGACAGAACAACCGAGGCAGGTGGCAATGGTAACAATCCACCAACATTTTATAGAGACGGAAAGAATCGTTATAGAAGGTTTAACGGGCGGCATAAAGCTCGAAAGTTACTAACAATGAATGGAAAATGTGAACAAGCGCATCTTGAATTGTTCGGCGACTACTAGTCCGGCCTACTCC
Source organism: uncultured Chryseosolibacter sp. (assembly GCA_966095595.1). Lineage (GTDB taxonomy): Bacteria > Bacteroidota > Bacteroidia > Cytophagales > Cyclobacteriaceae > Chryseosolibacter. The sequence continues at coordinate 30,367 of CBHTUB010000002.1, forward strand.
GAACGTTGTTGACGAATTGTTGTGGCGAGCGATCTCTTTTTTTGGATCGTAAATTGGAAAGCTGTTTCATTTGCGGACAATTGAAAAGTTCCTATTTTGTTAACTTGCGTTAGCACGATGAAAGAACATCACTTGTTTTATTTGACGATAGTGTGTCTCGTTTGCAGCATAACTTCATATGCGCAGCAATCCGATGCAAAATATTTCAACGAGACGCCGCCGGGAACAACGCCAGCGATCTTTGCGCCGGGTAAGGTTTCACGGCCTGATCAATTTGAATTTGGAGCCATTTTTTCAAAGGACTTTAGCGAGTTCTATTATGCCGTATACGCCAACGGTAAGGCTGAAACACGCGTGATGAAAATTGATTCGGATCACGATCAGAAGAGGAGCTGGACATCACCCGTTGCTATCCTGACGCACGATGTTTACAGCTACAATGATCCGTTTTTAACACCTGACCAAAACAGGCTATTCTTCATTTCAGATCGACCGCTCGATGGTCGCGGACCGAAAAAGGATTTCGACATTTGGTATATCGAACGTCGGTCTGGAAAATGGTCCGAACCAATAAATGCAGGAAGAAATATCAACAGTGACAAGAATGAGTATTACATATCGTTTACCAAAGATGGGAAGATGTATTTTTCCTCGAACGTTGGAGACCGCGAAGGAAAAAGTAATTATGATATATATTCCTCCGAATTTCGTTCGGATGGATTTGCGCCTTCCGTCAAGCTTGCCTCTAACATAAATTCACCACACTACGAAGCCGACGTATTTGTATCGCCGGACGAATCCTATATAGTGTTCGCAGCCAATCGGCCGGATGGATTGGGAAGTGGCGACTTGCACGTTAGTTTCCGTGAGCCCGATGGAAACTGGACACCTTCGCGAAGCCTCGGTAGCACGATCAATACAGAGACTGATGACTTTTGTCCTTACGTCACGCCAGATGGTAAGTATTTATTCTACGCCAGCAGGGGAGATATTTATTGGGTCTCCGCCGAGGTGATCAGGGCGCTGCGGTGAAGTTCATGACGAATTTGGTGTATGCTGCTTGTATCTGGTTTCTGTGGGTTGGCAGACAGCGATTGTTGTCAAAGAGCCAAATCTTCTACTTTTTGTCAGTATATTTCTCGCCATGGAGGAGCTAATACCCCATCCCGACCACAAGTACATCAGCGCACTCGTGTCCAATGACCATAAGGGTTTGGCAGAGATATACAGGAAGTTTTCCGGTAAGGTGGTCTCGTTTGTACGAAACAATAATGGTGACACGGAAGACGCACGCGACGTCATTCAGGAAACACTGATCACGATCTATCAGCAGGCAAGGGAAAAGAAATTCATCCTGACCTGTCCGTTCGAAGCCTATTTCTTCCTGCTATGCAAGCGTCGGTGGTTTAATAAATTAAAAGCAAAAAAAGGGGTAACAATCGGAGAGAAGGAAACATCTATACCCGATGACAATGCGCAGGCCGTTCTGGAGACAGAATTGTTTGAATCCCAACATGCGCTTTTTGAAGCGAAATTCCGTGAGCTGGGTGACAAATGCCAGGAGGTATTGAAGTTGTCGTTCAAGCTATCCTCGATGGAGGAGGTAGCGGCCACTCTGGGGGTGAGCTATGGTTATGTCCGAAAAAAGAAATCACTGTGCCTCGGGCAACTTACTGAGCTTATCCGGGAGTCAGCTGAATATAAAAATCTAAAGGGAAAGTGACATGGAAGAGGAAATTTATATACTCATTGATCGATACATGTCCGGGGAACTGGAGGATACGGAGTTGAAAGCATTTGAAGAAAGGATGAAAAATGATCCCGGGTTTGCAGAGAAAGTTAAGCTGTACATGTCTCTATCTCAGAACCTCGCGTCACGGTTCTCAGGTGAAAAAGATCTGGAGGATCTCAGGAAAAATCTTGCCACTGTATCTGCTAAACACCTGCAGGAGGGTGAGGGAGCCAAGGTGATTTCCCTTAAGTGGTATTATTGGGCTGCCGCTGCGAGTGTTGCGTTGATCTGCCTGGTATTATTTTACCGTGACTCGTCCAGCTTGCCGGAATACGCGGACTATGCGGTACACCAACCGTTGGCCCTCGCAGAGCGGGGTAACGATTCTTTACGTCAGCAGGCGGAAGAAGCGTTCAATTCAAAGCGCTATGACCGGGCGCTCGGATATTTTAACAATTTACTCGAAGTCGACTCGTCGAATGCCGAGCTGCAATTGTATAAAGGTATTACACTGCTCGAGCTTGATCACATCGCGCAAGCAGAGAGCATATTCAAACAGATCAAAGCGTCGAACGAAGTTTACAGGGACGCAGCGGTTTGGTATCTCGCGTTAGGCGCGTTGAAGCGCCACGATTACGATGAATGCCGGACTTATTTGTCGCAAATCCCGGAGGACTCGGATTACTATGACCTGGCCCGTGAAATTCTCGACGACCTTTAGAAAATGGGATTATTTAAAGCCTGCTTCTGACCAGGATCACCAGGGCAATCAGCGCAAGCGAAAAACCTGTAAGTATCAGATAAGGGAAGTCAGTGGTTGAAGGTGAGGTCTGCAGAGTTCCATAATAAACAAAGGCAGCCCAGTAATATGGCGACTTATGAGCATTGTTAATATTATCGTTCGATAGGTAATCCAGTTTGGCCTGTCGGAGTGAAAAAGATTTTGATTTTTTGTCCGCATAGTGTTGATAGAACGAGGACATGAGCGCAGCAGTGGATTGGTCGTTTACTTTCCAGAGAGAAAAGACAATATTGCGGGCGCCTACATATTGAAATCCGCGCGCAAGGCTTAACGTTCCCTCACCTTTTAATAGTTTGCCGGCACCGGTCTCACAAGCGCTCAGTACGAGGAGATCAGGTCGCAGCCGTAACCCATAGACCTCAGGTAAATACAGGGTGCTATCGATAAATGCAATCGACGGTGGCTCTGAGAGCGAGCCGGCATCAGCATGCGTTGAGAGATGAATGATGTTGTGATATTGCACATTTTTTCGAAAAGCCTCTTTGGTGGCATGCATGGAGAACAGATATCTGCCGGGCATATAAGCCTGAATATTGGATGCTTCCTGTTGAGAATAGGGTAGAGCGCGGTCTGTGTCTTTAAAGACCGGGAACATGGCCAGGGCATCCTTCTTCTCAATATTCCCCGGCAGTGTATCGCGCCCATAAATTGCGGCCGAGGCGTTGTAGGTAACAGCGTATTTTGTGATCAGGTAAGGCAGGGCACTGTAGTTTGCAGATTTGCTCTTTTCACAGAGCAATGCATCGAATGGAATGTAGTTCAAAATGCCATCTGGAATGATCAATAGGCTATTCGAACGGGTCTCCCGTGGGATCAGAAGTTGCTCATGAAGCTCGTAGGCTGTGCTTCTATAAAGTTCAATGTTGTTGTTGATAGCCGATGCATTCGCAAACAGCTCGTTCAGCGTGCGTGCACGGTCGTAAACCGTTTTCGTATCTTCTATTCTGTGTAACGAGATGGAATGTGCATCAATAATAAATACGTACAGAAATTCCTTTCCCGTAAAATATTCCAGCATTGTCGTATGATCGAGTTCGAGTTTTTGCTGAATGTTCCTGAGATCGACGGTGTCACTTCGAAAATGGTGTTGTGGATATTTTTCAGCTATTTCTTTTCGCAGCGCCTTGATGTCGATGGAGAGAGCTGTTTGTTTCGACAGGAGCGTATTGATATAGCTTATGTCCGCTGCTTCACCTTTCATTTGTTCAAGAACAAGCTCACCTTCAAGCTTCGCTTTTTTGTACGACAGGGTTTGTTCTTCTTTTAACAGCGTGTGGTGCTGCAAGAACTCCGAGCGCAGGCTTGATTCGATCGCTTCACGCAGAACAGTGGCTTTGGTGCGTTCAGCGATCTGGAATGCCCTTGTGATAAACGTGGAATCTTTTGTTTGCGTGAAGAGATTGTATAACAGCGATATCGCCTGTTCGGCGCGATTCCGGTTTTCGGGCTGCTGTGCAAGCCGCGCCTCCTGGTAGTGATAGGTGTTCCGCAAGAGATCTTCCACGACAAAACTTAACTCCAGGCACTCGAGCGCTTTACGCGGATTGCCTGTCAGGACGTAGAGATCGGCAAGCCCATCCAATGTTTCCTTGATCGTATTTTCCGCGTAAAAGAGAGATCGGTGGGGCAGATCATTTTTACTCACTGGCTTGTATCCGGGCAGCAGGAGGGCCAGAGCCTTTTGATAACTTTCGAAAGCTTCGTCATATCGCTTGTCGCGTTTCAGCAGTGTTGCCTGGTCATTTTCCAGTTTCGCGAGTTCGCGCCGTTTGAACGCTTCCCGCTCCTCCTCTGCAATTTTCCGGGCCCTTTGCAGATACATCTGGGCAGCTTTGATATTTCCTTCCGTCAAGCTGATTGACGCCAGTATTTTATAGGCATTCAAAAAATGCACTGGATCGTTTTCAGTAGCGCTTTTCGTAAAATGCTCTACAGCCAGTGCTGCGCAACGCTTTGCCTCTGGAAGGTTGGTCGAGTGAAAATGATTTTTGGCAAGGTTGGAATATATGAGTCCCTTTTTGCTGTCGTGAACGGCTTTCACATCCAGAGCTTTTTCCAATAGCTCGATACCCTCTTCATATCTCCCCGTGTTCTGATATACAATTGAAAGGTTGATGAAAGCGGATATCACCTGGGCGCTGTTGTTTTCTTTTTGAGCGAGGAATAAGTAGTTCCGTATAACGTTGGCAGCACTCTGATAGTCGCCCAGCATGCTGTAGCTGTTGCCCAGTGGTTTGAGACAATATTCTATGATGTCAAAACCGGTAAGTTGCTCTTCATTGTAGATCTTCCATGCTTTCTCATAGGCGTCGGTTGACTTGTGGATTTCTGTGAACCGTGCTGAATAGTAGCCTTTGTTGCACAGCAGGATCACATAGGCGAGATATTCGTCCTTCGATTTGAGAGCTTTGGGCAGCGATCCTTCACACGATTCGAGGGCGGCGAGACTTTTTTCTGAAGGATCCGCCAGGAAAGAGTCAAGGCACGCGTAGATCAAGTCACTAAGGTCGCGGTTTTGTGAATTCTCGGCCGCACCGGGCATATCACACTCCGTTATCGATCGGCAAAGTGCATGATCAGTAATCAGCAGACTCATGGCGATCCAAAGGAGCAGTCTCATGACGCAATGTTAAAACTTCCAGGCTGCATAAAATTGCCACTGTACATGAGGCTTGTCAAAATAGTAATGATAACGAACTCCCAGGGCCGGCCCGATACGTGAAGAGCCGATCACCACGTCGCCAAACAACGCGGCATTGAATTCCCTGAAGGACTTTTCTCTGGAAGTCGACGTCGAGGTGAAGTCGCCCCTGACATCTCGTTCCCTGAATTTGTTCGCGCCGCCCATGTCGCCGCTTGAAAGATAGTACTCGTGCACAGCGCTGGCCCTGGTTTTTTCCGACGCATTCGTTGTTACTTGCACACCCGCTCCGAAGCCGATCACTTTGTTGACGTTATATCTGTACGATGCAGGCACGACCGATAAAAGCAGGTTGGTGTATTGGAAACGTTCAGAAACTTCATATAGATCATAAAGCCCATCTGCCCTGATGTTCGTCTCTTCGAAGCTCACCGTATCCGTGAACGTGTGACGCGCGACCATGATTTCAGCCTGCCAGTATCCTCTATGTGATTTATACGGAGAAATCGTCAGGGCCGCGAAAAGGCTTTTCGAATCCATCAGTCCATCGATATACTGATAGCCCGCTCTTGCACCCAGCGACAGCCCGGGTTTGAAACGAGTTGAAGAATAATTGGTCAGCACAGGTTCGTTTTTGTCGAAGACGATCGCCGTACGATTGACGGTATTTTTCTTGGGGACTTTGTCGCTGAATTGTATGGAATATTTTACAAATCCTTTGGTCGAGTCTTTTTCATTGACATTTTTCTGCCGGCTACCGGGAAGGTAAATATTTCTGAAGTGAAAAATGATCTGGTCTTTTGTGAAGGTCGTGTCAAGGCAACTATAACTTACCTCGACACTGTCAGGGCATATCGGACACTTTGGGTACATGTCTATTACGTGGACTGTGCGCTTATCGAACATTTCGGAGGCATCAACATTCAGCTTGATCGAACGTGCAGGGCCTTCTCCGTTATTTTGAAAGCGAACCTTGAACTGTAATACTTTATTCTTTACAAAGCGATAATTGAGGCGGGCATCGGAAACGGACATCTTATTTGGATCATGCGAGGTAACAATTTCCATTTCCAGGTCTTTTTTGGTGTGCTTGTTCTTTGCACGATCGGGAACGTACACACCCCGGATCGTAATGATGGCATTCGTATCCTTAAGCATTTCCGGGGTTGTGGTCAGGGAACAAAATATATTTCGCTCTTCTCCCGGCGCCATGTCGTCAAATTCCAGGACGTGCGCGGTCCTGTATTTTGCCCTGGACTCGTCCAACGTTTTAGTGAGGCTCTCTTCATCAGCAGTGATCGGTCGGGTCGGCAGCTGAAGCATGATCTGAGCGGATGCTACGAGAATGTCGTTGTGAATGAGCGGAGACGACAATGCTGCGACTGACGGCGTCTCCTGTATTTGTCGTTCGCCGTGATGTGTCCTTATTTCTTCCAGTGTGAAATTGTCGGCCTTGTATTTCTTTTCATTCAAAAACAAATACAACCTCCCACTGGAGGGCATGCTCTCAGTATTCTTGTAACTCGCGATCAGGACCATTTCCTCGCCTGGCACAGGAGATCGGTTGATCTGCAATTGAAAGTCGCCAGGCTTTGTAGCCTTAGCTGGCTCGTCAAAGTCTTCATAGGCAATCTTTTTGACCGGGATCTTTTGTGGCCGGCTTGGGGGCGGTTTTCCGTTATCGTAGTTATTCGTCGTCCAGAGCTGGACCTTGTGCTCCCCCATTTTTTTATAAGTGTGCTTCGGTTTCGGATCGAAGCTATAATGACCATCTCCGAATTCCCAGTAGAACGTATAAAACGCGGTCGGAGCGCCTTGTATCTGTTGAAGTGGCGGAGTGAGCGCAGTGAAGTTCAACAGGTTTTCATCCTGTGTATACGTGATCACCGCCTCTCTGTTGGCACTATCGCTTTTCAACGTCTGCGCAATGGCAGGTGAAAGTGTTGAGAAACAGGCTGCGACTATAAAATAAATACGCATCATACTCTTGTTTGACCAATCGGTTGAGGATACTTAAAGGCAACTGCAACCCGGTAGGTATTTTCCGGATTGCAGTTGCATTATTAATATGGGTTAGCGGCGAATTGTAATCATGGGAGAGCATTAATCAAGGCAATTAATTGCTCCTCGGTAATTGTCTGAACATTGTTGATCACCTCCACATGATTCTCCACTATCGTGGCTCCCTGTATTGCGTATTTCCACTCATCATCAACCATCGACACGAAGATAAAGTGAACTTCAAGGCCGATAGGAATCAGACCGTAATGTTCCGTGAACAATTGAGTGTCGTCATCGTACACATCCATCCTTGCAAGGGCGGTGGGCTCGCCGTCGTATGAAAGGTACACCACGCAATTGCTGTCATCATATCCTTCAGGGACATCCACAAAAATTGTTGTCTTCGGTCTTGGATCGCTATACCACCTGTCGATGTTTGTCCAGCCGAACTGGTTCTGGAATGCATAGTAGTAGGTGCCCATCTCTCCTCCTGTTCCCTGACCCTGTCCGGCTTCCACGCGTTTGTCTGCCTGCTGTTCCCAAACCAGCTCGCACTTGTCACCATCGCACTCCTCCTTGCCTGCAAACAGGAACATCTCGTTGGAAAGGTCGCCCGTATTATCAGTCGGAGCCATGATCGAGAAGCCACCATCGATCGTCAGAGGTTGTCCTTCCTGCGTAGCGTTGATAAAGAACTCGCCCCCGGAGATCAATGTACCGATAGCGCCTTCTGCTGTTTTTCCGTTGGTAGCTTTCTTGGTGAGTACCATGCTGGCCTTGTCGAAAATTTCAATAAGCTCGATGTCGACGTCACCTGTCACGGCCCCACCTTGCTGGGTGAGAAAGTTACCATAAAAGGTGATGGCAGTGCCCTGTTCGCCGGTGATCGCACCTCCGTCGGAGGAGATTGTAAATTCCTGCCGTAGCTCTTCGACGTTGGCTGTAAAGTTTTCTGCAAGCGCTTCGCCATCAGGTTGGGGCTTGGGTGTTGCATCCTTCTCGTTATCACAGGCGAACGCAGAGAAGATAATGCTTCCGCTCAATAGGATCTTCAATAATCGGTTGTTGTTCATAGCATGTAAATTTTAGTTACATGGTCAGATCAACAGGTATCTGGATTTGTTACCCCGGTTTGATAAAAAAATGTATGGTGATTGAAAAATATTTTGAAACAGTGGTGCGGGTTAGAATTGCACGTATCCATCTTTTTGATGCCCTTAGAGACAGAATCAACGTTTTTGGATGTGATTCTCTAAAATTTTAGTTTTTCGTTGCCCGAACATCCACGGCAGCAAATCAGGGGTCTCCTTTACCAGCACCCAGATGTTGTGACCGGCGCCGGCAAATTCCGTATAACGCGGATCTCCGCCTACCCTTTTAATGGCCTCGATCATATTTCGCGAAAGATTCACAGGAACTGATCGATCTTTTTCGCCGTGAAATGCCCAAATCGACGTGGTCGTGAGTTTCGACGCATCGCCTGGGTCTCCGCCTCCGCATATCGGTACAGCAGCAGCGAACATATCAGGGCGCCGGCTAATGAAATGCCATGTGCCGTAACCTCCGCCAGACGAACCTATAATGTAACGCCTGGTGGTATCGATCATAAACTCGTGCTCCAATGCAGCGATGCTCTCAAAAATAAGGGAATCCACAGTTGGATACCCGGAAAGCCCTCCCCAGGACGTACCCTGAGGACACTGCGGTACAAACAGAAACGCCGGATACTCCGTCCTTCGTTCATAAAGTAATTGCGCCGCTCCGGCTCCATCGATCTGTCTGACATTGTCGGTGCCATGCGTACCGCCATGATGCAGGCAGACCACGAGAGGGTACGCTTTTGCAGAGTCGTAGTCAAATGGTTTCAAGAGCCTGTACCGTACTGTATCTCCACTTGCCGTGAGGAACTTGTGAGCCTCAAACGGTCCGGCTAGCCGTTGTGCGCGTTCCGCCTGTTTACTCTTCCAGTCCATCGCCCAGTAGCTTTCTGTCCATAGATTTCGACCCGCGACCAAAACAGATGAAAAAGCGATCGCACATCCCACTACCGATAATGCATTCATTGGGCGCGTTGCCGATGGCGACGACTTCGCCGTTTCTTTCCCCAACGATTTCAGCTCGCTGATAAAATTCATCATATAAAGCAGTGGAGCAATAGCACCAGCCAGCGAGATCCATGGATAGGTTTTTTCCGCCATAGTAGAGGACTCGGGAGTAGGCGTCATGTTCCAGAGTATTACACTGACTGTTCCGATACTCAACACCAGACCAAAAATCCCGGCCGTTCTTAACCACAGTCTCTTCCGGGTGCTTGAAAAAGTCAAGCCTGCTGAATATGCGATTGAAGTAGCCGAGAACAACAGAACAATTGGAACGTACAGGTTTAACAACTCCATGCCGATCATCCTCAGACTATAGGCGACTGCGAAATGAAGAACGGCAGCAATAAGAGAAACGCTCCCAGTCCGGAATGCGAATGTAAATTTTTTGTAATGGAGGTACTTCAGCAGAATAAGAGTTCCCGCGAGGCTGATGAGCGAAAGGATGAGGTACCAAATCAGGAAGGATTCCTGAGTATACAATTGCCTTCCGAGCTTGAAATAGATGTAGCTCTGGAAAAACGTGATGATGCAGCTAAGCGCAGCGAGGAAGATTCCGCTGAAATAAAGGTTTCGGTTCATAATACAGTCAAACTCGGGCCAACTACTTCACTCCGATAAGTTCCTTCCTTAAATTCTCAACATTGTTTTTCGAATCCTGATTTTCAGGAAAGATATTCACCGACTTCTCGTAGTACTCCAGGGCTTTCTTTTTGTTCCCTCTTGTTTTCCAATACTGTCCCATATTTGCGTAGGCGCTTGAACTGTTCGGGTAATTGCGGATATTCATTTGAAAGAATGCTTCGGCAGAGTCATACTTCGCCAGATACAAGTAGATGCTGCCAAATGTCTGAGTTATACGTTCTGGCGGGAGCATGGCAACGCCCAAATCCCGAGAAAGCTCTTGATATTGGGATGTTAGTTGTTCAGCACAGGATACCTCCATGTAATTCGGTCTATATTTCCCGAAGATGAATCTGAGAGCGTCATACGCACCAATGAGCGCCACCGATGAATGATCGTCATTGGGGTAGTATTTATAGGCCCAACGCAACCCCGACGTATTCCGGCTTTCAAGGATTGTCGCCAGATCTTTTATTCCCTGAGGGTGGGAATTGCTAGTGCTCCAGCTTGTAAGCGAATTCGCTTGTGCCAAATATAAGGACCTTCCATTTAGGTTTGCAGTCTTGAAGAACTCTCTCCTTTCCCGAAGCAACAATTGGTCGTCCCACCACAAACTCGGCTCGATGGCCACATATGCATTAAAAGCTGTAGGAATTGTACACAGCGCATGAAGCACCGTAAGCCCGCCAAATGACTGTCCGGTTAAAATTCTGAAAGGGAATGTTCTGTAATCTGCCTCGATCTTTGGGGCAAGCTCGTCGGTTATGAATTTTAAAAAATTATCTGTTCCTCCACTGGCCTTAAAGAAGTCATAGTCCTTACCGTCTATTCCCTTTGTCGAATTCGTTGGGTGGAGGTCCCTGATACGATTGGTATTTGGTATTGCTACGATAATCATTTCCGGCAAGGCGAATGTTTGATTTATACCCGAACCTAGTATTTGGACTAGCCCGCTCAACGAATGAAAATGCACGTCGCCATCCAATACATATAAAACCGGGAATTCCTGAGCCTGAAAGTATTTATCGTAATAATTGGGAGGAAGGTATATCCATACATCTCTCGTCTCTTTTAACAGTTTGGAATGTATTGAGATCTTTTGCCCTATTTTTAAAATAGGTTCCTGGTCCTGGCAAAACAAATGCGACGGACACAGAAAAAACAGGAGCAATACAGCCAGGGACATTCTTTTCATATTTGGCATGAGTATGATGTATTGTTTTAAATTAAGGAATAAATGTCAAGGCGGTCAAAAGCTTTGGTGAGTTTCCGTAACCTGCTTTTCTCCGGGCTATTTGTGCTAAGCTTTTTATTCTCATGAAAGAAGTCGCAAATTATTTCTGAATCGGCGGCAGCTAATTGATTAAGGGCATTCAATACGACACGACGGCTCTCCACCCCAGTTGAATCATAGAAAATCAGTTATACTCTTGAATTGATAGTTTCTGGCTTTTGAGATGTCTCAGATAGATAGAGACATGAAAGTAGCAAGGTGACATTTTCCTTCAGATAATCTGATAGTCGTACAATTTTTTCGAGACCCGGTGGTACCTTGGGGAGGTTACGACGATCTCCTGCTTATGCTAAAAAATTACTTGCTGGTAACGGTCCGAAATTTATGGAAGAACGGGTTTTACTCTTTTATTAATATCGCTGGCCTGGCGATTGGCATTACCTGTTCAATCCTCATTGTGCTTTGGGTGGCTGATGAAAGATCGGCCGATAAATTCCACCCTAAAGCCGAGCGGCTCTACCAGGTGTGGTTGAATTCCCACTTTGACGGCCGAATAAATTCAGCGGTTGCATTGCCGTTGGCCACCTACGAAGCAATGAAAACGGCCAATGCCAATATTGTTCGTTCACTCGTGACGGATTGGGGAAACGATCATCTCCTGGCGTCGGAAGAGAAAAGGGTAACGAAATACGGATTTTACGTGAGTGAAGAATTTCTCGAAATGTTTCAGTTCCCGATGGTTGCCGGCAATGCGGAATTTGCACTTGATGACCCTTCAAACATTGTACTCACCGAGTCGACGGCAAAAGCCCTATTTGGCAACGAAGATCCCATGGGCAAATCCATTCGTGTCGACAACCAACATGACCTGAAGGTCACTGGTGTACTCGAAGAAATTCCCGGCAACTCATCCTTTCAATTCGATTTCCTTTTGCCATGGAAATTATTTTACAATACAACCGACTGGGTGAGAAGCAGTGCGAACGATTGGAGTAATAATTCGTCCTTTCAGATCTTCGTAGAACTCAACGATCCGGCAAACAAAGCAGTCACCGAAGACGGTATTCGCGATATGCTCGCCATGCACGGCCAGGATAAAGACATAAAACACGAACTCTTTCTCTACCCGTTGCTTCGCTGGCGACTGCACTCCAGCTTTACGAACGGTGTTGAACAAGGAGGCATGAACGACTATGTCCAGCTCTTCACCATTATCGCCATATTCATTATTGTGATCGCCTGCATCAACTTTATGAATCTTGCTACCGCGCGAAGTGAACGAAGGGCGCGCGAAGTGGGTGTGCGCAAAAGTATGGGCTCCCAACGGTGGCAATTGATGTTGCAATTCATGGCGGAATCCTTCAGCATTACAGCCATTTCGTATGCTTTGGGAGTGTTGGCCGCGCAACTCCTGTTACCTTCGTACAATGCATTGATCGGGAAAGAATTGTTTATCGACTATGCAAGCAAAGAATTCTGGTTGTTCTCACTCGCGCTGATCTTTATAACAGGAACAGTAGCGGGAAGTTACCCGGCATTTTATCTCTCCGGTTTCCAACCCTTGAAAGTTCTGAAAGGTAAACCGATCGTTGGTAAAGGAGCGAGCCTGCCGCGAAAAATTCTGGTGACGCTGCAGTTCGGATTCTCCATTTTGCTGATCATTGGGACGTTCGTGATCTACAACCAGATTCAATTGGTCAAGGGCCGCGATACTGGTTATTCTAAGGAAAATCTGATCACCATTGCCATTAACAAAGATTATCATAACAACCTGGACCATATCAAAGCCGAACTGCTTGCCTCGGGTGCTGTTGAATCGCTGGTCAGGGCAAACACCACGATCAAGAACGATGGTGCTAATTTTTTTGTCGGATGGCCCGGCAAGCCAGACGACCTCAACGTAAGCTTCACCACACTCGTGACCGACTATGGTTGGGCAAAAACCATGGGTGTGAAAATGATTGAAGGGCGTGATTTTTCCGAAGATTTCAAGTCGGACTCAACGGCTATCATTGTCAATAAAGCTGCGCTCAAGGTCATGGGCTTGAAAGATCCGATTGGCACGCAGCTGGATCTCTGGGGACAAAAACGTACGCTTATCGGCGTATACGATGATGTTATCATGGGATCGCCATTCGATGAAGCGAAGCCTATGTGCGCCGTGCTTCAGGATTGGTGGGGTTTCATTACCATACGATTGGAGGAGACCAACGACCTCCAGGCATCACTCAGCACTGTGGAAACAGTTTTCAAAAAATATGGTCCCTCGTATCCATTTGAATACAAGTTTGTCAATGTAGAATTTCAGAAAAAATTCACAACCATTGATCTCACAAGTAAACTCGCCAGTCTCTTTGCTGTTCTTGCAGTGATCATCACTGGTCTGGGCCTGTTTGGTTTGGCATCTTTCACGACGGAGCAACGTACCAGGGAGATCGGCGTACGTAAAGTGCTCGGTGCTTCGGTATCGGAAATTATAGGCCTCATTGTGAAAGAGTTCTCGCTTCTGGTTATCGGGGCATTCATGATATCAGCACCACTGTCGTGGTGGTTGATGACGCGGTACCTGGAGCGTTATACTGTTCGTACACCTATCGCGTGGTGGATATTTCCGCTCACCGGCGCCATTGCCCTTTTGTTTGCGCTTTCCATCGTAAGTACACAAGCGTTCCGGGCGGCGCGATCTAACCCGGTGAAGTCGCTAAGGAGCGAATAAGGCAGCCCTGGAGCAAAACTAACCCAGGTGATGCAACACTTTCGTGTTGGTTTGACTAGTAGCGGGGACAATCCCGATAGATCGGGAGAACTTGTGTCCGCCAACCGGCGGATATGAGCCCAGTGATCTAATGAATTGTCTTCCCTGTGCTGATTTTAGTTGTTTCTCCCTTTTCATTGCCTCAGACTTTGTGTGAAATGTTTCGTGATGAATCACAGTCCATGGCCTGTATCTGACGGTCCAACCTTTTTGCGAATTATTGTGGGCATACAATCGTGCTTCTAAATCGGAGGTATAGCCGATATAGATTTTATCATGAGAGGGTGAGAATAAGACGTATACGGTAAACATAAAAAAAGCAACACTTTCATGTTGCTTCTGCTTAGTAGCGGGGACAATCCCGATAGATCGGCAGAACTTGTGTCCGCCAGCTGGCGGATATGAGCCCAACGAGCTATCAACTGCTCAGCGGTTGGTACCATTAATAAGTGACCTGATGAATTGCCTTCCCTGTGCGGATTTTAGTTGTTTCTCCCTTTTCATTGCCTCAGACTTTGTGTGAAATGTTTCGT
>CBHTUB010000003.1:0-42229 GCA_966095595.1 uncultured Chryseosolibacter sp.
AAGCATTGAACGGAATTCATCGGCCACAAGGATTTGTTGATTGGGACAAATGGAATGTTCTTTCTAAGGCAAACGAAACCAATTTTCAGGTTGATGATGTTGTAAAAAATAATATGATTCTTATCGAATCATCAATTACAAAGGAAAAAGTGATTCGAGTCACAGGTCATTCAGGAATTGGAAAAACTAGGCTAGTGTTTGAGTCTTTTAGAAATTCCAGTTTGAAGAAATCATTAGTTTACTTGGATTTAGAAGGAAGTGAAAATATTAGTGAGCTTAAAAAATACATTTTATCACATCAAGATACCCAAGAGGGAATCATTGTCGTTGATAATTGTGATTCAAGGAATCACCAAATTCTATCTGGGATAGCAAAACCAAGTGGCTCAATTCGACTTGTCACTATTGGACTAGATGACATTCATTCAATTCAGGACCTCAAAATAAAATTAGATCGGGACAATCAACGAGATCTTGTCAAGGAGATCGTTTCAGCTAAGATTGGGAGTTCACACAATCCTTCAGACATTGACTATATCACAGCAATTTCCGAAGGCTATCCATGGATGGCCATTAGGTTCTGTGAAGTTGTACTGAAAGAGGGAATGTCAGAACTGAATAAAATTCCTCTCGATACATTCACCAAGAGATTAATTTTTGGAGTAGGGAAAGAAAATGAAGTTGAATATAATGTTATAAGGGCATGCTCGGTTTTTTCCGCATTCGGGTTTTTAGATGATAGCTTCACTTCTGTTATCAATTCTGAATTAAAGGAATCACTAAAAGCACAAGTAGCCTTTATTAGGCAAAGGATTTTTGATGGAGCGATTACAGAAACAAAATTCAATGAGGTTTGTCACAAATTTCTAAAAGAGGATATCCTTGAAAGAAGAGGTATTTATTATGTAGTAAAGCCAACAATTCTTGCCATAAACCTTGCGGCTGATTGGCTGACCAATACAAACTCACATAGAATAATACAGATAATAAAGGATCTGAAGCAGGTAAGTCTTGAAGAAAAGTTTGTTGACCGGCTAAAGGATTTAGATCAAATTGACAAAGCCAAAGATATTGTTGCCGAACTGTGGGGACCAAACAGCCCTTTTGGTACAGCGGAAGTTCTTAATTCTAGCTGGGGTTCACTCCTCTTCCGCTATGTTGTTGAGGTGAACCCTATTGCAACGACTAAAGCACTTGAAGCTTCTTTCGGTGGCTTGAACGTTGCGCAACTATCTGCCATTGAAGAAGGTCGTAGAAACCTGGTTTGGGCACTTGAAAAACTGGTGTTTAGGAAGGAGACATTTAACCGGGCGTGCAAGATTCTATTTTCTTTTGCCGCTGCTGAAAATGAGTCTTGGGGGAATAACGCCACTGGTCAATTCATACAATTATTCCAAATATTTCTGCCTGGGACCGAAGCAAATTTAGATCAACGAATTGAAATAATTGAATGGGGTCTTTCTAAGAATAATGACGCCTATACAAAAGTTGCTATCGCAGGATTGGGTAGAGGACTACTGAACGATCATTTTTCAAGAGGAGGTGGCCCTGAGAAACAAGGGAGTGGGGCCCCTCTAGTAGATTACAAACCTCAAACTTGGGGTGAAATATATTCCTACTGGGGACGCATCTTAACAATTCTAACCGACATAGCATGTTCAAACGATCTCAATTCAAATTTAGCAAAAGAAAAAATCCACAATGCGATTAGGTCTCTTATTAGAGCTGGACAAATTGACCTCGTTTCCAAATCAATTTCTAAAATAGTTGATAGACATGGTAACTATTGGCCTGATGCGTTGAATGCATTAAAAACCACTTTGCACTTCGACAAGCCGTCAGATAAAATGAAAGAGCAAATCAACTCGATTGTCGAACTACTTACACCAAAGGACTTAAAGCACCAGTTACTTCTTAAAGTTTCCAAGCCCGAATGGGACAGTTATGAAAAAGATGATAAAGGTGAGTATATCGACAAACCGTATTTGAACGCAATTGCTTTTGCGGAAAAGGTCGTTCAGGAAAATCAGCCTTGGGAAGATCATCTTGAGGAACTTCTAAAAGGCGAGCAACGACAAAGTTTTTCTTTCGGAAGGCGAATAGGTCAATTGAGCAATGACACTGGAAAAATTATTGATAAAGCGATCAATGTATTGAAAACAATCCCATTCGAAATGCAAAACCCGGAGCTAATCGGGGGGCTTATTGTTGGTTATGCAAAAAGAGACGTATTTGAGAAAAGCATTGCTAAGTTTATTATTGAAGACAGTTTGCGGCATCACTCGTTTTATTTGACGAGAATATTTCAACCTTCATCCATGGACGTCAATCGGCTCTTTGAGGTTGTCGATAAGTACAATGTGTCAATTTATTCATTCCTCGCCTTTCAATACGGGAGGTCTCTTAGCAATCTCGATAATTCGGAGTTAATCGAATTTTGCAAACGACTTGCCGGATATGGTCGTGGAGGTCGATGGGTTGCATTATCTATATTATTTATGCATTGCTACGGAAATGACAATAACTGGAAAAGTTGTAAGAACTACTTGCAGGAAATGATATCAGGCGACAATCTACTTCTTGTTGAGGATAATCCTAATAGACTTGACTATCATCAATGGTCCGAAACAGTTATCAAACTGCTCAATGAAAGTGTCGATTCAGATTTTGCATTACAGGTATCGAAACAAATAGTTGAAGCTTGTTCAAAATCAAAGCTGGTTTCCCTTGACAGTTTTGCATCAAACGCAATTCGGATTTTAATAGAAAAGTACTTCGTCGAAATATGGGAAGTTTTCGGATCCGGTTTACTAGGTGACTTTATTACGTTCTTTAAATTGAAAGATTTACTAGGGTCAAAACGTGGGTGGCTCGGCGCTGATGGCATTATTTTCGACAGTAGTGATCGAACTAAAGTAATACTTGAATGGTGTGCTAAGTATCCAACCATTGCTCCAAAACGAATTGCCAATATGATGCCGCTTGAAACAAAAATAGGTGACCACATTGAATGGCATCCTTTTGCAAAAGCAATTATAGACACCTATGGCGACTTAGACGGGTTGCTCGATGAGATCTCAGCCAACATGGGAACATTTGGGATAACTGGATCATCGATTCCATATTACAATGATCAAAAAGAACTGCTTCTGAAAATTAAGGATCACCCAAATCCTACAGTTAGAAATTGGGTTGAGAAGATGATTGAATACACAGAACGAAAAATTAAGCGAGAACAACTTGATGAGGAGTCTGGTTTTTAAATCGCGCACACATTGCCTGGCCGCACTTGCTACCCACCTCTAGGCCAGTCAATAAGTGTGCTTAGTTTTACGTGAGTGGGCAAAGTAGAAATGAAAAAAGCCCACGCGCGACCGAATGATAAAGAGATTTACAGCGTTAACGTGGGACAAAAGGCAAGGTCACGAATGAAGTTCGGAGAACGACCCCACAGATACCAACAAAGTGTATGTACCATTGCTGGGTGCAGTGTAAATTTGTAGTTTAGTTTTCAAACAAAGTTCGGTCATGTGGGACGCTGAGGGAGCAGGTCGCCAAAATCATTCCCTGGGTCATTCATTTTGGCTCCTATCCGGAAACGTCATATGCACAAACGCTGGCAACAATGCATTAAATGAAGTTTACAGCACTAATGTTACAGAGGGGATTCATTCCCATTAGAAACATCTGAACAGGTGAGTCAAAATACGTGTACTTAGCTTAGTGTAAGCCGGTAGCTCGGTTAAATGAAAATGCCATGTATCTACCCCCCTACATTCTTCAGCCAGAATTGGCAGAGTTCCCTGCCACGGTTGTTGGCCGGATCCAGGTTGGGTATGATATAGTCTCTTAACAGCGGTGCTGCATCTCCGTACTCGGTCAACGTTTCAAAAACAGTTTCTTTGGGTTGCCCCACATCACACATGATCATCATTGACAATACGGGAAGGGACTTGTCGCCTGCATCCTGATAGACTTGCGTGCCGTCCAGCGCCTTAATAATAGCTTCCATCTCCCGGGAGGAAGCTGAAAATGCGGCGAAGTCGCCCAGTGCATCATTTTGATAATTATAGTTCGGTCGCTGGTATGGCTGGAACCGCGTAATATCGAGGGAGTCCGATGATCCGAAGACAAGTGTTATGACCTGCGCCGTCTGGGGTCCCATAAATGTCAGTTTGATCAGGTAGTTATCGTAGGGTGCCAGATCGGTGGCGACAACGTCGGAGAATCGTGTAGTTCGTCCCCCCTGCCGGCAACCGTCAACGATGGAGAGCGTGACAAGAAAAAGGATGAACGTAATTCCTTTAAGAAATGTATTGTTGGTCATTTTGTTCATAGTCTTAAATTTAATCGGGACAGTGTCTGTTGCCTTCTTCGTTGATATGGTTCTCTTCCCACTTGTCCAGCGCATCCTTTAGTTTGCCGGAAGGCGGCTTCAGGTCTCCGTTTCCGGTGTGCCGCGATGTTCCTTCTCCGCCACCCTTTGTCCGCTCATAGACCCAGGTCGTGCAGCCGTAAACTGTGCCGGCCTGCCCGCCCTCCGCACACATCGCGCATATTTCAAATTCTATCCTCACTTTCGTTTTTCCGGCAGGAAAGAGACCATCAGGGAGGAATGGATAATCATCCCACCTTGCGTCGCCTGCGCCCGTTGCATTTCTCCGACCCTGTTCACCACGATCTTCCTTCGGCCCCGGACCACCCTCAGCAGGCGTTCTTGAATCCCTGTCGTCACCGTTCACATAGGGGTCTTCGCACGTGGCAACCCCGTCGATGACTGTTCCGTCGTCCAGCGTGTTTTTATCCCTATACCGCCATCCCTCCCAGATATCGCCGGACTTCATGGCAACATCACCGCCGTTGGAGTACACGATTCTGTACGTTTGAACAAAGACAATTTTATCACAATCGATCGTGGGCCTGGGATCAAAGTTAAATCGCATACCACTGCCATCGGGCGTCAATGTTAATGTGCCATAATCGTTAGTGATATTGGTTTGCGATCTGGCAGGGATGACCGTGATCAGCAGCGTCGAGGCTAACGCAATTATTCCCCTGGTTATATTTATGGTTTTCATAGTGAGCCGGTGTTTTGTTTTATTAATCGCAGGGTACCTGGCGGCCTTTGAAATATCGCACCTCCCCGGCAGCGTTCGTTCGCACATCGATGATCTTGTAACAACGGCTGATCTCATCGCCATTCCGACAGATGATATGGATCACGTCATCCATCTCCAGGTCGAACGGAGCATAACCTTGCCCTGCCGGACGTTGTTTCCATTTCCATACTCCTTCCCCATCAACCCTTCCCGAGATCGCGCTTCTCTTCCTCGGATTTCCCTTCCACAGGTAAACTGTCTTTCGTTTATTTTTTACCAGTTCGCCGTTTATTCTTATCCACCAATCGCCGGACTCGGGCATCGGGCTATTATGCTTCCGAAGGGTGTTGATGTTGCGGACGTTAATGTCCTGAAACTCGACTATTTCTTCCGGCGCAGACTGTGATAGGATTGCGACCAGGCCGGAGAAGAGTAGCATCCGTACAATGAAAGTCCTGTTGATCATATCAAGTTTTACGGTTTGGTTCGAACGAAAGTGCCGGCAAATAAAAACTGATCCCCTCTATGCCGATCACAGGCATGGGGCTGAACGTAAAAAGCCCACCTTCCTTATTCGCAGAAAGATGGGCTCCTCATGAAAGATAAAAAGAACCACGTTTTAAACAAACATGCTATGAATTTATTTCGGTCTTTCAGATGAAATAAAATTTATGAATTAGCAAGGCAGAGTGATTCTCCTTTACTGTATAGAAGGGCCGTGTTCTGTATCGTCTCCGTCCGTCTGTTCCATTCATCTCTCATCTGCTTTCAGCATTATCCATCCGGGGGTCCTTCGCTCGCTGCTCGCCTGCGCGCCGGGCCATGCTCAGGACTGGTATGTCTTGGTTGGCGAATGGCAAATTCAGTTCTCTTTCTTGAACTTTTCGCGTATTCACCTCACAAACACCAGCACCAGTGCATTACAGGCGACCGCCTCTCCTACATCCTTCTCCACGACCGGTTGAGCAAAGTATTCCAGGAACCGGTAGCTGACAGTCTGGTCGCGGAGAGCATTCGGTGTGAAATACAGGCTGGAGCGCTTGAGCAGATCGGCCTGAATGGCGAGGGTGTCTATTGACGAAACAGGCTCTACTCCTCCTACATCATCCCAAAAGATGTAGTCCGGGGCCAGGGCAAAATTTTCGGACTCGAATGGGAGCGTTTCGAAGTCATACAGCAGCGCGACCTTGAGCGTGTCGGGAAAATAAGCGGATGGGCTCATGTCCGTCACCTGGGTGTTGTAGCTGTCGGCAAACGTAACGGGGTCGAGGTACCAGTCGATGTAAACCGTATCCTTCTCATACGAGATCTGCGGGTAGTTGTACCGTGAGTTTCCGTAACCCTGGAAGCTGGCTTCATTGGATGAGACCGTTTCGACGCCCACGGGAAATTTGCCATCGCGGGAATAATCAGAAGCAACCTTGCCTTCGATCGTGGCGGTATCCATCAGATAGGCCATGGGCATCACGGTGGTCTGGTCCCGATCGAATGAGATCAGCATCACGAATTGTTCCGCCTCATTGTCGGCCGTGTTCCTGAAGAGCATTTTGATGAAGGGATACAGGGAGTTCCTCCGGAATGCCGGGCCGTTTTGGGACGGTCCCCTCACCCCTCCCTGCTGCTCGCGTCCGATCTCACCCATTGACGTAGTGTCTCCCCGCCAGATCAGGTCGAGTCCTTCCCTGCTGACGTCATTGAACTGCCATGAAAAGTATAGACTGGTGATGGGCTGTCCCGACAGGATGATCTTGTTCGTGCGGCGGATATCTTCCCTAAGCCTCGCCTCCCGGGCGTCCGATTCCATTCGATCTTCAACGATCGTCGAGATGACGCTGATCAGGAACCCGAGCCCTACGAGGATCACCGCTACGTATCCTTCCTTCGAGAGCTTCTTTTTACCATCTACTTCAATGGATACGTCGGTGGTGATACCCCAGACGGACGAGATCGCGGCTATGAGCAGGCCACTGTATTTTAGGATAGAGAGCCACATAAAAATATCGTGTATAAATAAGTTTGGTCACTGCGTATGGGCAACGCTCAAGCGAAAGGCTTTGTGGGACAGGTAAGCATTAAATATAGGGCTTAATATCTTATATTGGATCTTTGAATGCTATGAGACAATTTATATTTGGCGCAGTTCTTATTCTTTCCGGTTGTGCCACAAAAAAAGACGCTGTTGAAGAGGATAAAACTGACAAGGACACGATTGCCATTATCCCCCGGACTTCATCCCCTGCTGAGCCACAAACTGAAACCGTCACAATAGATTTTCCCCTGGACAGCTTGCTGAAATTTGATTCAGAGGTTGCGTTAATGAATGCTTTCGGTACCCATGTCAAGCGGTCGATAGGATATTACCCCGAAGGCATGGGCGAATACCCGAACACTTTGCTCTTTCCCGACTCGGAGAACCAGGTAGAATTTGTGTGGGTGGACGACTCCGTGAATTTTAGCGGCCTCGCCTACATCGAGATCAATGGACAAAAAACAGATTGGAAAACAACCGAAGGCATAACACTTGGAACCCAATTGAAAACTTTAGAGGATCTGAATAAAAAGCCATTTATATTTTATGGATTCGGGTGGGATTACTCAGGGACCGTCGATTGGGATGAGGGACATTTATCTGACCGCAAGATATCTGTCTGCCTTGAGTACCCCGGCGAAACGATCCCGCCGGAATTTGAAGGATTGCTTGGCGACCATGATATCAAAAGCAACTCGGAGCTGGCGCAGAAGGCTAACCCGATTGTTCGGCAGATCACGATGAGGAGATGACCGCGCGATCAGTGGACTTGGGAAAAATAAAATACGTGGATGCAAAAAGATCGGGTGAGAAGGATGTGTTTGGGCGAGCAGATATCAAAAGAGTGAAGGGCAACAACCAGGATAACAAGCGATGAAATATATAACGTTCACTTTAATGGTTGCTTTGTTGAGCGCCTGTTCACAAAATAAATCTGGTAACCGAACTGACGAGCAAATCGCGCATACAGCTTACGTGAACCATCCAAATCCGACTGATAGTTTCTGTATTTCCGATATCAATCGCGCAAAAAAGGATATAGAGGGTGGAAAAATAGTCTTCACACAGAGCATGGGACTTGGATCCGGACACATTCGCTATGAAGATGAACTTCGAAAACTTTGTGAACAGCATAGCATCGTATTTGATTTCGATTTGATATCATGCCTTGTCTTCGAGGGGCAAACCCAGGGATGCTATGGCCAATACATGGACGAAACAATAAAACAAAAATTCGGGCCAAATTTCAAAACCACGCTACATCTGCAGGCAGATAGCATGTTTTTAGTCAACGTACAGTTGAATAATAAAACTGTTCAATATTGGGATTGTGACGAACGCCCAAGACTTCATAAGCAAGAAAAGGAGACAAGTAACTACATCGCCGTTCCTGGAGTCAATATTATGCCAAATAAAGGACAGTGGCCGTTTTTCGATGTGGGGTTTATCATCGAGAAAGACAGCACGATCTCAAACTTTTACGTGCGTAATTTTGTGGCAGAGTCAAATGAAAACGAAAAGTTCAAGGATGAACTGTTTTCCATAGCAATTCAATACATGCAATCCAAATACCCAACCTGGATTCCCGGTAAAGTACAGGGTGTTCCCGTGCGAACAGATAATAATATTAGATTATTCTTTACAAGATGAATAACCTACATCTTATATTGAAACTAACAACGCTCACGGTCCTGCTCACGATTGGCTTATTGGCTTTTACGTTGATCAACAAGAGCGACTTTGAGGGTTCGGAACTGCTGGGCTGCGCGACTGTTGGCTCGATAGATGACGTTGTTCCGTTAAATAAATATTCTACTCCGCTGGAACATCCGGGACAAAAAGTTTTCCAGGCCAACTGCAAAGCCTGCCATCACCTGGATTTCGTATTGGTAGGGCCGGCACTGAGAAACTCATTCGAGGACCGGGACTCGATCTGGTTTGTAAGAATGATCACAAGCGCAAATGACCTTATCGCTTCCGGTGACACATTGGCCGTAAGGCTGTTCAACGACTATAACCAAACGCGTCACACCGATTTCAGGGGACTGGACAAAACCGAATTGACCGACCTCGTTGAATACTTAAAGCTGGAGGGGTTGAGAGACGACGGAGAGTGATGCCGCAACCAGAAAAGCTATTTGTCATCGACGGTATGGCGTTAAAATTCCTGGTAAATTACAAGTAGAGCTGAATGAGCCTTTTCTACCAAGCCACGCAAAAAGAGATTCTCAAGATCAGGAATACGATCATTAAAAACACCGGCATTCCCATCCTCGAGGAGAAAGGCTTTAAAAGATCACCCTTCTCTACTTCCTGGTACGGCAAAGACGACTTGCATGGCTTTACCTACAACCTATGCAGACTGACAGATGACTCGACACTGCAAGACCTCGAGATACAAATAGTGCGGGGCGACAACTGGATCAGGATCATCCTGAACATTTTTAAACTGCAACCTCACGTACAGTCCCTCGACCAGCTGCAGGGCGTTGACGGGCTTCAATTCAAGCTTCCACCGAATAGCATGACCGAAATGCGCTTGAGATCAGACGATATCAAAGGACCGCCTATCTTCAGTCTGGGTTACATGGCCGGGCACAAGCTGAGAAGCTTCTATACCAGGCGCGGATTGGCAAAGAGCATCGAGAACCTGACAAGAAACATAGCGACCGATCTGAATGACATCGACCGGTTC
This sequence comes from uncultured Chryseosolibacter sp., assembly GCA_966095595.1. GTDB lineage: Bacteria > Bacteroidota > Bacteroidia > Cytophagales > Cyclobacteriaceae > Chryseosolibacter. The sequence goes on from CBHTUB010000003.1 coordinate 9,824, forward strand.
GTAGTACGATGGCACGAGCTACATCAACCTCTGACAACAAACTGGACTGGGCATCAAATAAAGGATTCCTAATACGCGACGCAAAAACGTTATATTGAAAAGTGTTCGTAAACGCCCTGTTAACATTCTTCGCATTCAGCCCATAAAATTGGCGCATTTACCCTCTATTGCATCGTTCGTGTTGTCGAGATTTGTATTAACTAACCAGCAAATTGCATGAGAAAACTAATCGCAGCAATCAACATGACCCTCGACGGCTTTTGCGATCACACTGCCGGGATCGCGGATGAGGAATTGCATGACCACTATACTGCGCTATTGCGCGAAGCCGGCGACATCTTATACGGAAGAACCACTTACCAACTCATGGAAAGCTTCTGGCCAACACTGGTAAAAAATCCAAGCGGCGAAAAATCAATGGATGATTTTGCCCTGGCAATAGAGAACGTTCCCAAAACTGTTTTTTCACGCACGCTGACAAATGTAGGGTGGAAAAATGTGAGGTTGGCAAAAGGTACCATTAAAGAAGAGGTCTCGGAGCTCAGGAAGAAACAAGGCAAGGACATCTTTGTAGGCAGCCGCAGCCTGATCGTGCAGTGCATGGAGCTTGGCCTGATCGACGAATATCAGATCTGTGTCCACCCGGTAGTGGCAGGAGGCACTTTGCCGTTATTCAAGTCCAATGAAAGGCTTGTTCTCAAGCTGTTAAAAACAAAGACCTTTGGCTCCGGCGCAATCGTACTTTATTATGAGCCGGCGAAAAGATGATCTTTATACTCCCGGCAGGAAGAAGATGCGACACTTGTGCTGTACCGCGAAAATGGGATCATCTTTAAGGGTGATCACAAATTGACCTCCACATTTTACACTTAACCGAAATCAAATCATGGCGTCACCGATGAATTCTTCCGACCTGAAAAAACTACAGGCTCCGCTAAAGGAACAATACCAGGCGAACCCTCAATCTGCCCTCATCACCCTAAAAGCACAGGGAAATATCGGTGAGGGAGTTTCCTGTAAAGTTCAAACGGGCCGGGCACTGGTCGAGGCAGGGCTACATCCTGCAACCGGTGGTAGCGGTATGCTCGCGTGTTCAGGGGATATGCTGCTCGAAGCGCTTGTGGCGTGCGCAGGCGTTACCTTGTCTGCAGTCGCAACTGCTATCGGCATTGAAATAAAAAGTGGCTCTATCTCCGCGGAAGGCGATCTGGACTTCAGGGGCACGCTCGGTGTATCAAAAGAGGCGCCGGTTGGTTTCAGGTCAATACGACTAAATTTCAAACTCGATTCAAACGCCACTCCCGGGCAAATGGAGAGCCTTAAAAAACTCACCGAACGGTATTGTGTGGTCTATCAAACCATTACCAACGGCACGTCTATCACAACAAACTACAATTAGGGCAGTGCTCGCAGCTCGAACCTCACAGCTTTTTTCAATTCAAGCTCAGCTTCTTAAACTCATTCGGCGTCATGCCGGTCTCCTTTTTAAACAACCTCGAGAAGTACGGCGGATTCTCAAAGCCCAGCTCATACGCTATCTCCGATACAGACTGCTCCGCGGTGGTCAATAAATTCTTCGCTTCGGAGATCACGAAGAGGTGGATGAGATCGATCGCTGTCTTTCCGGTTTCCTGCTTGAGCAGGTCACTCAGATAACGTGGCGACAAGTTTAGCTCAGAGGCGATAAAGTTCACCGTTGGCAACCCCTTGTCTTTCACGAGACCCTTCTCGAAATAGGTCGAGAGTGTTTCGTTGAACCTGGTCACCGTAGTGCCCGACACCACCTGCCTGTCTATGAACTGACGTTTGTAAAAGCGCTGCGCATATTTCAGGATCGAGTCGAGGTGTGACAGCATGATGGATCTGCTGTACTCGTCGGTGTTATTGCGATATTCTGTTTCGATCTTCCGGTACAGTTCCCAGATCACCTGTTCCTCTTTTGGAGAAAGGTGAAGGGCCTCGTTCACTTCATAGTCGAAGTAGTTGTATTTTTTGATCTCGTGATGCAACGGATGACCGTTCAGGAAGTCTTCGTGGAAATAAATTATAAATCCGTTTTCTTCCAGCTCGAGATTCCGCACACCGAGCACCTGCCGCGGTTTTATGAACGACATCGAGCCACGGTCGTGATCGTATTTGGTTTTACCGTACATCATCACACCGGACTTCATTTTTTTAAACCCGACCATGTAAAAGTCACTGGTATGCTCGAGGCCGGCATTTGTGCATGAGCCATCGCACGATACCAGGCTTATCAGGGGATGTTCCGGTGGTGTGAAGCCCAGGGCCTGGTGGAGATCGCTTAATTTCCTGAAGTGGACCATAAACGTTATAAGTGATATAAAGGATCCATGCGATGGTTAACATGGATCCGGTGTCAATCGTTCGAATGTATGAATTATTTTCCGTGGGCCGCGGTAGCCACATCTTTCCATTCTTCCCACGTTGCGAGGCGCTCCTCGTAAACCTGTTTAACCCAGGGATACGCCACTTTTCCGAGGAACAGTCGAAGCGGAGGGTTGGAGCTCTCGACAAGCTTCAGGACCGCATCGACGGTAGCTTCCGGCACTCCGAAAATATCCTCCGTCATTCCGGCCTGCAGGGAAGCCCTCACCTGCTCGTATTCTTTCATGGGCTGGGCCTGAACAGCGGATGCATTCCCCCACTCTGTCGCAAAACCATTGGGCTCGACCAGGGTAACATTGATCCCGAAGCCTTTCACCTCGGCAGCCAGTGTCTCGCTAAGTCCCTCTACGGCAAACTTCGACGCATTGTAAAGTCCAAGTACCGGCAAGGTCACGAGCCCGAGTGCGCTGGACACCTGGATGATGTGCCCGCGCTTCTGCCTGCGCATAACAGGCAACACAGCCTGCGTGACCCACAACAGTCCGAACACGTTGGTCTCGATTTGATTTCGTGCTTCCTGCTCGGTAGTTTCTTCAATGGTACCGAAGAGTCCGTAACCCGCATTGTTTATCAGCACGTCGATCGAGCCAAAATGATCGGCAGCTTTCTTCACGGCAGCGAAGCTTGCCTGGCGATCGGTCACGTCCAGGGGTAACGACAGGATTGCCTTGCCATAACGCTGCACGAGGTCCTGCAGGGCGTCTGTATTCCTTGCAGTGGCCGCCACGTTGTAACCGCGTTTTAAAAATGCTTCTGCCCAGATCTTTCCAAATCCCCTGGAAGCTCCGGTAATAAAAATTGTCTTTGTCATTGTCTAATGAGTTAAATAATGACACAAAGCTATTTCCGGCCCCATCCGGCAGGCTTATACAAAAATCCAGATTGCAGATACATTTTGACGAAAAGCAGTAAGCTTCAGGAAATTCCGATCACTCCGACCTCAAATTCCTAACGGGATTTGCCATCGCTGCCCTGATGGCCTGAAAGCTCACGGTGACCAGCGTCAGCATAATTGCGCCAGTCGCCGCAGCTGCGAACACATGCCACGTGATCGTTGTGCGATACTCATACTGCATGAGCCAGTTGTTCATGAAGATGAAGCACAGGGGAATTGAAACGACACATGCAATGACGGTAAGGACCACAAAATCCCTGGACAACATCTTCCAAAGCCCTGCAACGGTTGCGCCGAGTATTTTCCGGATGCCGATCTCCTTTGCACGCTGTTCGGCCACGAAGGAGGCAAGGCCGAAAAGTCCAAGGCAGGAGATAAAAATGGCAAGCACGGCAAACAGTCCGGCGAGGCTTCCGATGCGCTCTTCCGCGGCAAACTTTCGTCCATACTCGTCGTTGACAAAGCTGTAGTCAAAGGGAGCTTCGGGGTTGTATTTCCGGAACACTTCGCCTATAGTGGCCAATGTTTCGTGTACCGGTGCCGTTTCATTTAGTCTCATCACGATGTAGTTCATCCAATCGTTTGTGATAAAGAGCGCGGGCTGAGCCGGCTCATACGGCGATTGGGTAAGCATATCATTTGCAACGCCGATGATCGTATACTTCCTGCCCCAGAACTCGACGACCTCCCCTATCGGATCGTCGAATCGCATGACGCTCGCCGCTTTTTGATTGATGATCATTGCTGCAGAATCTCCAGGCAGATCAGCCGAAAAGTCACGCCCCTTTGCAATTGTCCAGCCGACCGTTTTACCATAGTCGGGCGTAACGCCGACATTGCGGAAGAAAATTTCCAACCCAGGCTCTTTTCCGCGCCATTCAAGGCCATTGTTATTCGAAAAGTTTGCGGGCGACTGCGAAGAAAGCGCCATGCTCTCCACAACACCTTTCTGTATCAGCTCATTTCTGATCACCCCGACATTATTTCGTAGCTCGGGAGTGTGCAGCCCTACCGTGACAAGTCCGTCGCGCTGATATCCAGCCGAGCGCTCCCTGGCAAATTGTATTTGTCTGAATACGATCATGGTGGAAATGATGAGCGTTACAGATACCGTAAACTGTACTACGACCAGGACCTTTCGCGGAAGCACGGCCAGCCGCCCGAGGCCGGTGATACCTTTCAATATTTTTACAGGTCTGAAACCGGAAAGGAAGAACGCAGGATAGCTGCCCGAGATCAGCCCCGTGAAGACGGTGAACCCAGTCATCGCCAGCCAGAACATAGGCTCCTCCCATGGAACGGAGATCTTTTTGTCAGCGAGCGTATTGAAATACGGCAGCGAGACCTGAACGATGATCAGGCAGATCACGAATGAAAGAAACGTGACGACAAGCGATTCGCTGAGAAATTGATGGATGATCTGACCGCGTGCCGATCCGATGGCCTTTCGAATGCCGACTTCCCTTGCACGTTTTTCGCTACGGGCGGTAGAGAGATTCATGAAGTTGATGCATGCCAGGAGCAAAACAAAGAGCCCCACTGTCCCGAATAGCCAGACAAACTGGATCCTTCCTCCGGATGCCTTTCCGTTCTCGAACTCATTGTACAGATGAAGGTCACGGAATGGCTGGAGCATGATCTCTTCCTTCCATCTCGTGATATGCGGCGTTGGCACTGCCCTGATCTTTTCATTTACAGTCACGGGGTTGGTGCCTTCGCGCAGCAATACGTACAGGGCACCGCAGTGGTTCATCCAGTCGTCTGTTTGCGTGTTCATCCAGTTTTCGTCGTTGTGCCACGGCAACAGCATTTGTGTTTCGTAAAACGCGGTGTTGTGCGGAAGATCCTCGTAAACACCACCCACCACCAGATCGAAGCGGTTGTCGATGCGGAGAGGTTTATTCATCGGGTCGTCATTTCCAAAGATCATCTTTGCGAGGGACGACGAGATGAGCATCGTCGCTGGATCACGCAGTGCATCGTAATTCCCGCTCAGCATTTTAAGGCTGAACATGGAAGGAAAATCGGGCTCGACCCACATGCCTTTTCCCGTGAGCTTGTTGTCGCCGCGGGAGACAATATATGAACTGTTCCATGACGCCAGCGATGCAGCCTCGATGTCGTGCGCATAGCGACTGCGTAGCGCGTCACCCAGTGGCATCTGGATGGTGCTTCCGGTATAAACCGTGCCCTCGTGTGTCTGGTTGAGCATCACCTGTGCCAGCCGATCGCGATTGGCAAAGGCGGAGTTGAAAGAAACCTCATCCCGGATCCAGAGACCGATCAGCAACGCGATCGACATTCCGACTGCCAAACCTGCTATGTTGATAGAGGAATACCCCTTGTTCTTCAAGAGATTTCTCCATGCTATTTTAAAGTAGCTCCTATACATTGCCGACGTATTTAAATTGTTGTATGTGCTGACGGGCCTGATGATACCCGGTCTGAAAAGTCGTATCACATCGATGATAAAGCGGATGTCCGCCTTTTTTACTCCTGATCGCTTTAGCCTGTCGCCGTAGTCTTCGATGAGATCGCCTTCGATATGATCCGCCAGCCGCGGGTGACAATACCAGCGAAAGAATCGCATGAACAGACGGGGTGGTGTATGTCTTTTTTCCATTGCCTTGTCCGTTAAACGATCTTCAGATTCAAGGCAACTTTCGGGATCTCGTTCCAAAGCGCATTCCGCGTGTCCTTTGTATACTCCAGCGCCTTCTTTCCGTAGGCAGTGATCTGGTAATATCTCCGTGGCCGTCCCATCCTCTCTTCCGTAGCTTCACCGTTGAATGATCTTATGTAACCTTTGTCTTCCAGGCGCACGAGCGCGGTATGCAACGCTCCCATGCTCACATTGCGTGAGAGCCGGGATTCGATCTTGTTCTTGATCGCCAGGCCATAGGCTTCCTCATAGAGCACACCGATCATGAGCATGACGATCTCCTCGAACTCGCCGAGCTGGTATTTTTTCATACGGACTATTTTCCTAAATGTAGGAATAACAATGATGCCAAAGTCGAAACATGCGTGATTCGGCCCGTTTGAGACCTGTCGTATGGCGGTAGTGTCCAGATACGATCATGTACCGCCTGAAAAACGAACAGGTTAACGACCCGGAAGAGCAGACAGGAAGCTCGCTGACTTCTCCAAAACCTCGGCAGGCGCTTCCTTGTGCGGCGTATGGTGCACCGACGGCAGGAGGCACGTTTGCACTTTGCCGTTTGCCTGCGCCTTCACAGACTGGACTTGCCGCACGGTTCCGTATTCATCTTCTTCTCCCTGAATGAACAACAACGGACATTGCATGGCAGGGAGAAAGTGCTCGATGTTCCATGACCGAAAGTTTTCGCTCAGCCACGTCTCCGTCCACGCCTTGAAGAGGGTGTCGGTTTTGTCACCGTGATATTTTTCGAGGCGCGATCTCAGATTGGTCGTCGCATAGTCTTCGACCGCGGCGCGTATGCCGGTTAATGTGACTTCCTCAACAAACACATGTGCAGCTTCGACGATGAGGGCATCAAACATGAGTGGATATTTGCCGGCGGCGATCAGCGCGATCGAGCCTCCGTCGCTGTGGCCAAAAAGGATGACCTTGCCCAGACCGAGTCTGACCACCAGGTCGCGGAGCAGATCCGCTTCCCTTTCCAGATATTTATTGGTACGGTGATGGGACGGCAACGGATCGGATTTCCCATAACCTTGCCGGTCATAGACAAGCATATTGCACCCGACCGCCTGACAGAGCTTCTCCGGAAAGTCGCGCCACAGCTGAACACAGCCCAAAGAATCATGAAGAAAAATAATGGTGGGCCTCTGCGCAAATTCGTGGTATCGTCGCACGAAAATGGATGCCTTATTGATTTCTATGAACGACTCAGCGGGCTTTATTGTCATATCGAAGGGAGAAAAATACTTCATTGCTGGATAATATTATCTCTGTGAAACAGAAGAGCCCGGAAAAGTGTCCAGGCTCTGTATATTTTTAAACGGCCAACAGCTGGCTTATTGTCTCCCGGAGTTACCCAAAATTTTATAACCGATAGTCACATTGATGCTATTGAAACGCTGGCTGACGTTGATCATGTCATGAACATCCACCAGGCCCTTGTTGTACATGATCTGGATATCCAAACCATTTCCATCGCTGATCTTTATCGTATATCCAGCCATTACGGTTATTCCTGCATCGTAATTTTCCTCGAACTGATCACCCCAAACTGAATCCATGTGCGAATCTGTTCCCGTAGTTTCATTGTGACGATCGATGTCGACGGAGTTTCCATTCAGTCTGCTATAATATCCACCTGCTCCAACAAAAAATGCCCTGGCCTTGCCAAAGCGGAAAGTAGGCAGGACCTGCAGCGTGAAGTAATTGGCCTTTGTGGTCACATCGTCTGTCATGTCGTACGTGTTATTGTCCCCATCCGTCAGTGAAAATGAATACTTCACACCGCTGTGCTTCACATCGAGCAGCAACCGTGATTGAACCTCAAAGGCGTCTGAGAACGGTTTGGTCACCCCTACTCCAATTGAATAGACCGGTTTCGATTTGATCCCTTCACCGTAATAGCCAGTATTTTTTGAAAGTCCGGCACCGGCGAGGATACTTAAACGTATCGGAGGTTCATCGGACGCGGTAGTCTGGCCGAACGCATAGGCGCAGCTCACCACAGAAAGTGTGATCAGGAGTATTTTTTTCATAAGTAGGTTTTTAGAGCTGTCATTAGGATTGAGCGGCAGCTGAAAAAGTTTTGTCAAATATGATATTTTTTCAAAAATGTTCATGAAACCAACCGCGCCCTTCCACTGAGACCGGAAGTGCCACAACGGATAACCATTGGAATGTCGGGAGCCGATCGGCCCCTCGCATGATCGTCACTACTACCGGCTGGATTGAGAGCAAAAGACCTGGCATATAATTGCTTAGGCATTCAGTGATGTAACGTATGTGGGAAGATATTTTAGGCCTTGATGTATTCGAGCAGCGGTTTCACAGTCTATTCTACGAAGCTCCTTTTTCTGCTGCTCTGCTCGCTGGCGACGATTTCAAAATTGAAATGGCCAATGCTATTTCACTCGAGCTGTGGGGCAAGGACCGAAGCATCATAGGAAAGCCTTTGCTTGAAGCCATCCCTGAGATAAAAAATCAGCAGGTCTATGAGATCCTGAAAGAAGTTTACAGGACCGGTGAAACATACGAAGGCAAGGAGCACACTGCATACCTGGAAAAAGACGGTCAATTGAAAAAGATGTATGTGAACCTGGTCTACAAGGCGATCAGGGATACCGCCGGCAAGATAACCGGGGTCTTCGCCGTCGGTTACGATGTGACCGATCACGTGCTCGCAAGGAAGAAGTCGCAGGAATCAGATACGCGGGCAAGGGTGGCAATTGAAGCTACCGAATTGGGCACGTTTGAGCTGGACTTCAAGGCGGGACGATTACAAACATCGCCACGGTTGAACGATATCTTTCGCTTCGACAGACCGGTCGGACATCAGGATTACATGTCACGCATTCACCCGGCAGACATCAGCATCAGAAACGATGCGTACAAAAAGGCGATCACGACCGGCAAGCTCAAATACGAGGTCAGATTATTATTCCCCGATAACACCATCCGGTGGATCAGGATCAACGGCGCTACCGTTTCCGATGAAAACAACCAGCCTCAGATGCTGATCGGCACGGTGCTCGATGTTACGGAGGAAAAACTATCACTACAAAAGTTACAGGAGAGTGAAGAGCGGTTTCGCACACTGATCACGGAAACACCTGAGGTTGGTGCCGGACTGTATATCGGGCGCGAACTGAGGATCCAGTATGTGAACGACGTGATGTTGAAATTCTGGGGTCGCGACAACTCCGTTGTGGGCCGCACGTTGCGGGAGGCGTTGCCCGAGCTCGACGGCCAGGGATTCCTCGAGCAACTCGACGCTGTGTTTACCACCGGCGTTCCGTTCACTGGCAGGGAAGCGAAGGCTTTGCTTGAAAGGAACGGCAAGCTTGAGGTGAGCTACTACAATTATACTTACAAGGCGCTGCGAAACCATGAAGGTGAAATATATGCGATCCATCATATGTGTGTCGACGTGACCAAACAAGTGAAAACGAAGTTGCGGCTGATGGAAAGGGAAGAAAATATAAGGAACCTTTTCGAACAGACCCCAGTGGGTATTGCCATGTTCAAGGGCGAATTGCTAGTGGTCAAAATGGTGAACGATGCGATGCTTTCGTATTGGGGACGGACACGCGAAGAAGTGATGAACAAACCGATCTTTGACGCCCTGCCGGAAGTTGCAGAACAGGGTATCAAAACAATTGCAACACAAGTCTACCAAACCGGCGTTCCATACACATCACCCGAAACACCGATCACATTAACCCGGCATGGGAAAGTGCATACGATCATCGTTCAGTTCGGCTTCCAGGTACTGCGGAACCTGAAAGGTCAGATCGCGGGGCTCCTCGCCATCGCCAATGAAGTGACCGATGTTGTTACCGCACGACAGAAAATAGAAAAAAATGAAATGCGGCTCAAGTTTCTGGCTGATTCCATGCCTCAGGTAGTCTGGATCGCCGAAGCGGACGGCAGGGTGACCTACTACAACAAAAGGGTTCTGGAGTTCGCAGGTGTAAAACAAAATGAGCAGGGAGAATGGATCTGGCAGGGTTTTGTGCACCGCGACGACCTGAACGCTACGCGTAAAGCCTGGACCAATGCCGTGAAAAATCGCACGCCTTACCAGATAGAACATCGCATACTGATGCGCAACGGCTCCTACCGCTGGCATCTGAGTCGTGCATATGCCTACGAAACCGACGAAGGCGTGAAGTGGTTCGGAACAGCTACCGACGTCCATGACCAGAAAACGCTCGAGATGAACCTCGAGAGCCTTGTAAAGGAACGGACACTGGAGTTGCAAAGGTCCAATGACGACCTGCAACAATTTGCGCACGTGGCATCCCACGACCTGAAAGAGCCCGTGAGGAAGATAAAAATTTTCAGCTACAAGCTGCTTGAGGAATACAGGAACGTGATCGGGGAGCGCGGAAACCATTTTATCAGCAAGATCATCAGCGCCAGTGACCGCATGTTTGCCATGATACAGGGCGTGCTTGAGTACGCGTCGATGTCGGGTACCTCCAACAAGTTCGAAACGATCGATCTCAACCGGGTCATCCAGAATATTCAGACAGACCTCGAGATCCTGATACAGGAAAAAAATGCGACAATTGTCTTCTCCGGCCTTCCTGCTATTGAAGGAATGACGGATCTGATCCACCAGCTTTTCTATAACCTGATCAACAATTCACTCAAGTTCTCGAGGCCTGACGCGCCGTCGAGGATTGAAATAGCGTGTCACGAGACGACGATAGAAGAAAAGCCCTATTATGAAATATCGCTGACCGACAACGGCATAGGTTTCGAGCAGGAATTCTCCGAACGGATCTTCGCAACGTTTTTCCGGCTCAATCCGAAAGACCAGTATGAAGGAAGCGGGCTGGGCCTCGCATTATGTAAAAAAATCGTCGAACGGCATGGCGGATTCATCAACGCCAGAAGCGAAAAAGGAAAGGGTGCACGCTTTTACGTCTACCTGCCCAATAACACCGCTATAAGCTATAAGTTATAAGCTGTAAGCTGTAGGCTTGAGTGCACGGCTTATAGCTTATAGCTTACAGCTCAGTATTACCGCACAAGCGCGTCCTGCAGAACTGCGGATAGCGTGATCTGCGCATTGAGCAGTTTGGATACGGGACATATCTTCTTGGCGTTCTCTGCGATGTCAAGGAATGTCTGCTCGTCTATGTTCTCGATTTTTCCTGTCAACACCAGGTTGATCTTCGTGATCGCGCCGTCTTCGAAGAGCACCTGCGCTTCCGTGTCGAGTTGCTTGGCTTCGTAGCCTGCGGCATCCAGCAGGAAGCTGAGCTGCATCGTAAAACATCCCGCATGCGCGGCGGCGATCAGCTCCTCGGGGTTTGTACCCGGACCATTTTCAAAACGTGTCTTGAATGAATATTGTGTTTTGTTCAAAACGGTGCTTTCGGACGTAAGGTGCCCGGCCCCGTTTTTACCTGAACCATTCCAATGTGCGTTAGCTTTTCTCGTGAATTTCATATCGTTAGTGTTTATGTGAATGATAACTCAAAGGTGGGCGTTTGGGTTTTATTAATCCAATTAATACTTTTAATGTATTATAACTTAAATTAATAATTCCGCATGACGCTCCAGCAACTCCGATACATTGTTACCCTCGACCGGGAAAGACATTTTGCGCGTGCCGCAGAGCTCTGCTCGGTCACGCAGCCGGGACTCACCATTCAGCTAAAGAATCTTGAAGAAGAGATCGGTATCAGGATCTTCGACCGGTCCCGGGTACCGCTGAAACCTACGGCACTCGGAGAAGAGATCATTGAAAAGGCAAAAAAGGTGCTGCGGGAGATCGACAGCATCCGTGACCTCGTGGTTGAAAGAAAAAATATGCTGGAAGGCACCGTGCGCCTCGGTGTGGTTTCGACGTTGTCACCGTATCTGGTACCGCTATTCATCAAAGAGCTCGAACGCGCGACGCCAAAGATCGAATACGTGGTCACGGAAGCACCGACGCTAAAGCTTATCAAAGACCTGGAGACCGGCGAGATCGACATCGCGCTGATGGCCACTCCTACCGGTAACAGCAACCTGCGCGAGTTCCCGGTCTTCAACGAGCCATTCGTTGCCTGCCTGCACTCGTCACACCCCGATGTAAAAAAAGACAGCTATAAGCTGAGCAACGACGACAAGCTCGGCCTCCTCCTGCTCAGGCATGAGTACTGCTACAACGCCCAGCTTCTCGACATTTGCAGTCTCAGCCGGAAAAAAGTAAAGGAACAGTTCACCTATGATATCAACGCCATCGAGACGCTGAAAAATATGGTGCGGGCGGATCTGGGCTTCGCCATTGTTCCGTGGTTGTCAGTACAAAACGAGCCATCGACATTCTACAAGCCCTTCAGGGACCCGCAGCCCGTGCGCGAGATCAGCCTCGTAGTATCCGATACCTTCTCCAAAAAATTGCTCCTGGAAAAGATCGCCGATGTGATCTGGAACAGCCTGCCAAAATCACTGAAAGCAAACATCAAGGCAAAAAAGATAAAGTGGAATGATTCGCCGTATTTTATCAAGGCTGCAGCCGATGTCATGTCGAAGATTTGAGAGGGCAAGCTTCAGGCTTTAAGGCACTATGTTGCATCACCGCGCAGGGCTATTGCTACGGCCTTATTTGCCCGTTCGAGCAGGCGGGGCTCACCTATTTTTGTTGCCAGCCCGGCGAAACCCGGCGAAGGACCACGCCATTGCAACACGTTCACGTTGCTGAACAATGGTGCATCGGTGCGCAATGTAGCGAGGCGTTTGAAGAGCAGAGCCTCTTCGCGTCTTTCACCCAATACCTTTTCCGGAAAATCTTCGATCGGACCGTACTTGTTGAGAAGCTGGGCGGCGCCCGTCTTTCCGATCCCGGATATACCAGGATAACCATCAGCGCTGTCGCCCACCAGCGCAAGAAAATCCGGGATGAGTGACGGGACTACACCAAACTTTACCTTGACGGCATTGGCGTCCCTGATCACCTTCGCCCTTCGATCGATCTGTACCACACGATCTTCGCGCACGCACTGTGCGAGGTCCTTGTCCGGTGTCCAGATGCACACTTTTTGAACCTGAGGATCGGCAGCGGCCAAATGTGCAGCGGAGGCAAGCGCGTCGTCCGCCTCCAGCTCGACCATAGGCCACACGGCAACGCCCATCGACTCCAATGCTTCCTCCAGGGGATGAAATTGTTTCCACAAGGCACGCTCGATTCCCTCTCAGGTTTTGTATCCGGACCACAGCTCGTTGCGAAAGGATTCTATGAAGTGGTCCGTAGCAACACCAAGATGTGTCGCGCCCTCTTCGATCATTTGCAACACACCGTTCAGCACGCCAACCATGGCCCCGAATGGTTTGTCCTTACCTTTGTTAAAGGTTCTCTGGCCATAGAAGTGCCGGAACAGCTCGTAGGTTCCGTCGATGAGGTGAATGATCATAGGGTGTAGATTTCAGGATTTCAGGATTTCAGATTTCAGGTTTCAGATTTTAGATTTTAGATTTTAGGTTTTCAGATTTCAGGATTTCAGATTTTAGAGTTTCAAATTGCAGGATTTCGCGGCAAATCCCATCAGAACGGGATATGAAATTTGAAGTATACGGCGCATATTTAACCGCAAGACCCGTCTTACGGGCACGGGCGGATTTCAGGTTTCTGACGTAAATGCCAATTTGAATTCGAGATATGAAATTTGAGATCTGAAATTGCATCACCATGAACTGGCCACAGCACCTTACGAAACGATTTGGAATTCCATATCCTGTCATTCAGGCACCCATGCTTGGCGTTTCGACTCCGGAAATGGCCGCTGCCGTCTCCAATGCAGGTGGGCTGGGCTCTCTGGCGGTTGGCGGTCTGTCGCCGGAAGTCACCATCAACCTGATCCGGAAAACGAAAAGCCTGACCGACAATCCGTTTGCCGTAAACCTCTTCGCACACGACATCCCCTCGTACAGCGATGAAGACCTGGAGCCCATGAGATCGCTGATCCTGAAGCTGGCAGAAAAGAGAGGGTATACGCTCAACCCATCGGACCTGTCGGACTTTACACTGTACACGTACCGGGATCAGCTTGACATTCTGATCCGGGAAAAGATCGATATCGTCAGCTTTACATTCGGGTGCCCCGACGAAAAGACAATACAGATACTGAAGGGCAACAACTGCGCATTGATCGGAACGGCTACCTGCGTGCAGGAAGCTGTATTTCTAGAGGATCAAAAGGTCGACATGATCACCGTTCAGGGCGTGGAAGCGGGCGGACATCGCGGTACGTTCATGGATAATATTCCGCTACCCCAGGTGGGACTTATGTCATTGTTATCTCAGATCGTAAGAAAGGTTCGCGTTCCATGCATTGCGGCGGGCGCGATCAACAGCGCACAAACGATCGATGCGGTATTCAGACTGGGAGCCATTGCGGCGCAGATCGGGACAGCTTTCATCAACACCGCCGAAAGCGAGGCTATTCCTGCTTACAAGGAGAGACTTGCAAAGGCTAACGACACAGATACAACGCTCACAAGGGCGTTTTCAGGAAGGTGGGCACGGGGAATACGAAACCAGATGATGAAGGACATCGAACAATCAGGCATCGCCATCCCACCTTATCCCCTGCTCAACAGCCTCACCGGAAAACTTCGAAAACTGGCGCAGCAAAACAACGACGGTGACTATACCAACCTTTGGGCCGGCCAATCCGCACCCATCGACCAGTCAAAAGCTACAAGGGATGTTTTTCTGAATCTCGTGAGGAGCTACGAAGCTGCGCAGTATTAAATAAAGGTATTAACACGCAAATTATCAGGCTGAGTCCAAAAACATTTAAAAGTACTTTCATTTTAAAAGTAAAAGAGGTATCTTGGCACCTGTGATGTCATTCATCGACTCCGTGCAGTTATGGAATATTTCGTAGATGAACACTCGGTAGTACGGCGGATCTGGGGGAAGAGTGATACGATCCTTTTCATATTCGCAGGTGCCGCCGCAGAATTTGCGCTCAATAAGGCGGTAGACTGGCTCTATTTCACCGGTCGACTGCCCGACGATCCGCTGGGAAGACTATTTTCCACCGTCTCCTATTCCCGAGCGATCGTATTCTCAGAAAAACGATCCGCCCTGCGCGCGATCAATGCCATGTCCGCAATACATGCGAACGTAGAGGCCAGGCGCGGAACCAGCATTCCCGACTGGGCTTACCGCGATGTACTCTTTATGCTGATCGACTACTCCATCAGGGCGTTCGAAATCCTCGAGCGAAAGCTCAGTGACACCGAGAAAATAGAAGTGTTCAACGTCTTCAACCGCATTGGCATCGGCATGGGGATCAAAGGGCTTCCTGAAACTTTCGAGGCTTACGAAAAGATGAGACGTGCGCATCTCGATGAGAATCTTGTGCATAGCTATTATACCGACGACCTCTTCGCCCAATACAGAAAGCACCTCGGTGCCATACGGTTTAAAATCCTTTTGAAGGTTCAGACCCTCATGGCACCACAACGGGTACGCGATCTGCTGGGCTTTCGGGGCACTTCCCTCCTACCAGCCCTGCTGACATTATATAAATTAAGCCGCGTCATCAAGCTGGACTTCATATTGAGGGAACTTCTCCTTCCTGCCAGGTATAAAAAGGAGATCAGGGGAATGGATGATCAGTAACGTGAGAAGTGCTGGCTGCGAGTCGCAAGCCAGGGAAATGTTCACTAAGCCGGATGTCGTTATGCCGAAGTAACTTCTTCGGCCTTTTTTGTCACTGATATCATCGATAGTCCGGAATCGCGTTGAATAATGTAACTCACCTTTTTACACATCCTCGACAAATTGCACATTCGTTCGATTAGCAACATCGATAACACAAGCTTTGCGAAAGATGCATTAAGGATTCATCCACGCAACAATCGTCTTTGATGTAATAACCTGATTGAAACCGCTGTTTTGTTTTGCGATTTGCTTCCTTAATTGCCGCCCTGATCAACACCAAATTATGAACTCAAGATTTCAGATTTATTTAATGTCATTAGTACTGTTTTTATTTGCAGCGTGTTCAAAGGACGATCCGGAACCTACCACGGGAAAGCTACAGGGGAACGTTGCCGACGCAGTCACCCAATCGCCAATTGAAGGCGCCAACGTCATTGTCTTTAACGCCGACGACAATGCACCGACAGGCACCACTCTTATTTCGGATGCCAATGGAAATTTCTCAATCGATCTTTTGCCCGGCAACTATTTTTTAAAAGTATACAAGCAGGATTATGATGCATTGCCATCGCCAGGCATGGAGGCAGTGCCGTTCAACATTACGATCGGCGCCACTACGGCGCAATCCGTTGAGCTTACACCCGCGAGCGATACAAATACCGGATACATCTCGGGTAAGATCTCCGGAGCGGACGTGAGTGGTGTTCTGGTCGTTGCCGAGCACACCGTAAATGAGGTGGCATATTCCTCTGTCTCAGACAGCGAAGGAAATTACACGATCTTCAACGTTCCCGCAGGCACCTATAACGTGATGGGCTATAAAGCTTCGTATAATTCCTCGACAGCCAGCGCTTCCGTAACTGCTGACATGGAAACAACAGACGCGAACATCGAGCTGACCGCGGGTGCGTCCGGAACCTTGTCCGGCACCGTGCGGAATCTGGCTACAGAAAACAAAGATGTGGATGTGAGCCTTGTACATGCGCTTACGCGGGAAACCATCCCCGGGTTGGTAACACAAACAAGTGCACTTGCCTACACGATCGCCAATATTCCGGATGGGACCTACATTGCAAGGGCAACGTTCAAAAACGATGACCGCGTGATGGACCCGGACCGCATCGCGAAATTCGGTGAGCCGGTAGTAACGTTCGCTTCCAACACGATCGAGCTTACGTTCGACATCACGGGATCGATCACACTCAACTCTCCCACCAACGATGCAACAACCACACAACCCGTGGAAACGACTTCTACTACACCGACATTCTCATGGACCGCTTACTCCAGTACGTCGGACTACGTGATCGAAGTGATCGACGCCTCCACGGGAGAAGTTGTATGGGGTGGCTTCGATAAGACCGGTCCCCTGCCCTTGAAGAACATCGTTATTCCTTCGTCGCAAAAAAGCATAGTATTCAATTCAGATGGAAATGCCTCGATCACTGAGTTGATCCCGGGCAGAACCTACAGATGGAGAATATTTGCAAGCAAGAACGATCAGAACTCCGATACAGGATGGACACTGATCTCTGCAAGCGAAGATCAGCGCGGACTGATAAAGATCGCAGAGTAACCAGGATCAGCTGCGAGCTACTGTGGCGTTAGGTATGAGGTCTCGATTGAACTCATGGACCGAAAGCTCAAGGCTCGCAGCCTAACCACATCCCGGAACCTATTCGCAGCAGGTCACCTTTGCTTTCCTGGTTAACAATTAGCATTTTGTAGCTGCATTAACCTATGCAATCCTTATGAAACATATCTTTTTCTCGATCCTCCTGCTTTTCGTTGTCTCGGTGGTCTTTGCCGACACCTACCACCCAGCCACTATTGTTTTTACTGACGGCAAGTCCAAAACAGGACTGGTAGAGTCGACGTTCGGTGATTATATTTTCTTTAAAGCCTCCGAAAAGTCTGACGCCGAAAAAATCGAATCCAGTCTGCTGAGCAAGCTGATCTTTACCATCAAGGGTGAAAAACGTGAGTATCACTATGTCAAAACATACCTTGGCTGGGGTCAGAAGAAGATCAGCAAGTCCCCTATGTGGTTGAAGGTATTGATCAACGGGAAGGCTACGCTTTATCTCAATTCCACGACCTTATCGACGCCCAGTAACTCTCAAAACTCCGCAGGTTTCCTGGATTATTATTGCATCCGTCCCGGAGAGCCTGCTGCCAAATGGATCTCGGCGGTCTCTACGCTGAACAACAATCAGCACTTCCGCGCGAAAGCTCCATTGTACTTCGAAGATTACCCGGAGCTCGCGGAGAAGATCAAGTCGAAGGAATACACCTGGAAGGATATCGAGACCGTTGTGAACGACTATAATAAGTGGGCCGGTAAAAAGAAATAGTGCACATTCTGGCCGGAGCCGTTTTCCCTGGTCCCGCACGTCGAGCCATTTAATATCCGGCGTTTCGTTTAGCGACAACCATCGAAATCTCCCGTTCACCTGGCCCCGCACTTAAGTGCGGGGCTTTTTTATATCACGGGCCCTGGTGACCGGTCAAACTCACACCTTAATACTCCTATCCTCTATCCCAAAATGCCGGCGGCTCGATGCCCAGCGAACGCAGATACACATAGGCCTGTCCGCGGTGATGGATCTCGTTATCGATCAAATAAAGGATCGACCAATAGATGGGGCCTTCATATTGACCGAAGAATTTATCATTCTCATGAAAACGTTCGGCCGGTATTTTTGCCCACAGCGATTTGATCTGTGCAGTAGCATCATCCCACGCTTTCAGAATCTCCTGCTTCGTTTTGAACTTGAAAGACGCCTGGACATCTGCGTACGAATCCCATTTACCCTTTACAACGCCCTGAATACCCGGCGCACCCATGGTCAGCAGCTCGGTTATCAGCTGCGCAGGCGTACGCATGCCCCCAATGCTATAATTGAAAAGCTTATCCTCGGGAAATGCCTCGATCACTCTTCGCGTCAGGCGGCGGTGGCCAAGCCACTGATCCAGAAGTACGTCCGTGCTTATTCCAGTCGTTGAAGCTGCTTTTGTCATGGTGTCCATAGTCAGAAATGTTTTGGTTGATTGATAATACAAATCAACAATGACCCTGTGACAGCCTTATGTCAGCAGCCAAATATCTGTACATTTTCTTCCCGTTTTTTCTATCCACCGTAAGGCTAAAGAGTCGTCCGGCACACCACCGCGAAAAAATTTAATCAGCTGTAGCCTCCCTTCCGATTTGGTTTCTGTCTGGTAAGGAAAAACAGACGAGTTGCACGCTGTGCGCGTTGAAGCGCGTCATGTTTCGGTATACTTATTTTCCAGGCATCGATCTACAGTGCCGTACTATCAAAAGATCACACTATGAAAAAACAGTTACCCTCTTCTGGCACCGGCCTCAGTTGCCGGTTGGCCTATCAGAATTTCTTTTTGCTGAGCTTATTGATCACGCATGTCACCGTCAACGGACAGGTATCGCTTGTAAAGGACATCAACCCGACGGCTGGTGGCGCTTATGCCTATGAGTTCATGGAGATGACGACTCACAAAGGGGATCTTTATTTTCTGCACAACTCTGCGCCTGACAAGTATACGCTGTACAAAAGTGATGGGACCACGGCCGGCAGCGTTTCCATCAGGGAGTTTGCCTATGCGGGCGAGGTGGAATCTTCCGGAGACTATTTGTATTTCGTAGCAGACGAGATCAGTCCTACCGGCGATCCAACGCCGTACGGAAGGGAACTTTGGCGAACAGATGGAACGACAGCAGGGACACAATTGGTGAAGGATATTTATCAGGGCACATCGAATACGGAAAGCGATGTAGGCTTTTCAAATTATCCGAATCCATTCAGCAGTCATTTTTCCCTGAACGTGAAAGGTGAAGATGAAAGCATGTACCGGATCAGGGTTGTGGATTTCAATGGCCAGACGATTGAAAGCGCTACCCTTTCATACAATACGGATCACACCATGGGCAAAACCTGGAATGATGGATTGTATGTGCTGTATGTCCATACGGGAGACAAAATAATTACACGGCGGATTGCGAAAAAGAATTAGTCCAACACAAAAAAAAAGACCATGAAAAAATTACTCTTCGTACTTATTTTTGGAACATTCATCCTGAACGGTTGTCAGCAGGAAGACCCTGTACCGGCCAATCAAGATGTGCGTTTTGCATTGAGTATTGCTAACAGCGAAACAGCGGATGAGGCGTCTCCCGACCATTTTCCTGACGAGGTTGCTGCCAGGCTCACACTTACTTCCTCTGCAGGAGATGTTATTCTCCGTGACGGGATCGTTAGATTCAAAAAGGCCGGCACTGTGTACATCAGCGATCAGCTAACGTTAAAAAGTGGCAGCTATGCCATCAGAGACTTTGAGTTGCAGTATGAAGCGGTGGAAACCTTCTCCGGCTCCGGAAGCAATTTTGTGGTAAGTCACAACGGCCCCGGTGTGGTTCCTCTGGGAACAGCCACGCTTCGAAAGGGCGTGCATCCGATGCACATTTCAGTCTACGTCGGGCCAGATGGGCAACAAACCCTGACGGACGCTACGGTGTACATCTCGAACCAGGAAGGTGAGTATTACGAATACGATCTTGCACCCAGGAAAAACACGATTGCGTTTCGGGGCGACCCGCAGAAATCATATTCAATCGAAATCCGAAAGGCAGGCTACGATCCGTACATCAGTACATTTGTATACGATCAACTGGACAAAAAGCGCCTGGAGGTGACATTGCGGGAACAGGTAATTGACCCCTCGCCTTCCGTCACGTTTCAGCCCAGTGCCACGTATTTCTCCATGTGGCTCCAATTCACCGGGAAAGGTAGTGTGACGCTCGACTGGGGCAATGGCAACACTGAGTTGATCGATTTCGACGTAGATCCGGAAAATGCCACTGGCACCGCGTTCCGCTTCCGTGACCAGGCATATGCCCTGTCGATTCCGCCTGCGAAAATAACCGGCGACATTCATTTATTGGTCGGTCTTTACTTCGAGGCTGATGTTGATGCATTGAATTCCGAATACGCAACCGCGCTGACGGAGCTTAGCTTCACGGAAGTAGATATGCCCGAATTGAACCTTGCCACGAATAGCCAGCTGACAACACTCACGTTTAACAATGCGACATTCGGTGAATTGATCCTGCCGCAGCAACATGCAATAAGACACCTCTGGATCGCGCCGAGCCCGTTCTGGCCCAACACACAACAACTCGACTATATCATCTCCAATGTCTATGTGAATACCGTAGCGGGAAATTTTTTGAATGGTGACATAACTTTGAATGGCGCTCCTGTCTCACAAGAGTCAGCTACCATGCTGCAAGATCTTCACGAGAATTACGGCTGGCAAATTTCATATTGATGGTAAAATAGGGTTGATCCAAAAAGCAGGCTTCGAGGCCTGCTTTTTTTATGGCTCCCTGGCCTTATCAGTTGTCCCTGAAAGCCAGTTCCATCTTGACATCCGCTGTTACGAACGGTGCGTCGCTGAATTCAACGTGCCTGAACCCATAGCTTTCATACAACCTGATGGCAGACGTGAGCTGGTGATTCGAGTAAAGAATGAGCCTCGATGCCTTGCGTGACCTGGCAAAATCGATACATCTGCCGAGCAGCGCTTTGCTGACGCCCTGACCACGGTAAGATTTTGCCACTGTCATTTTTGCGAGCTCATATTCGCCATGGTCGACCATCACCGCTGCGGATCCGATCACCTCGTCTCCGGCCATCGCCAGATAGATCGCGCCACCGCCGTCGAGTATCGTTTCTCTCGGGTTGTCCAGTGCTTCGAGGTCACGCGGTTCCAGCAAATTGAATTGCACGAGCCATTCAACATTAAGCGATTTGAAAGCGGATTGGTGCACGTCAGCGTATTCTACAAGGGTAAAGGATGACATTGATATGTTTCAGTTGACGGCAAAGATACGACTAACTTTTTTATCCGGTCCGAAGCGTGTACAGCTACAGCCATTATCGTAGCTTGAGCGATCTTGTTGCAATTAGCCCTCTCTTTGTCGTTTCCGGCTCGCATGACTTCGCGGATCAGTGTTATCTTTAGATCGCAAATCATAAACAAAAATGTTATGACAAAGAAGCTAATATCAAACGGACTGTGGTTCGACAGTCAGGCTGAAGAAGCAGCGAAATTCTACACTTCCATTTTTCCGGAGTCGAAGATCGGCGACATTGTCAGATACGGAAAAGAAGGATTTGAAATTCATGGACGTCCGGAAGGATCGGTGATGCTTGTGGAGTTTGAGTTGTCGGGACAAAAATTCTCCGCGATAAACGGAGGACCACTTTTTACATTTAACCCGAGCATCTCTTACTTCGTGGTTTGCGAGTCGCTGGAAGAGGCTGACAAGACATGGAACGCTCTCCTCCAGAACGGAAAGGTCATGATGCCCTATCAGAAATATGAATGGAGTGACAAATACGGATGGCTCAGCGATAAATACGGGCTGTCCTGGCAGATCTCCTACGGAAGAATATCGGATGTCGGTCAGAAGATCACTCCCTCGTTTATGTTTGTCGGCAAGCAATACGGACGCGCTGAGGAAGCCATCCGATTCTACACATCCGTTTTCAAAAACTCTTCCGTCGACGGTATCATGAAGCACCCTGCAGGAGGAACTGAACGCGAAGGAACCGTCGCACATGCGCAATTCACGCTGGCCGGCCAGAAATTCACCATCATGGAAAGTGGAATGAAAGAGCATACCTTCTCGTTCAATGAAGCGGTGTCGATCATTGTTAATTGCGAGACACAGAAGGAGATCGATTACTATTGGGAAAAGTTGACCTCCGACGGAGGACAGGAGGTTCAATGCGGCTGGGTCAGGGATAAATTCGGTGTTTCCTGGCAGGTTGACTCGGTCGAGCTCGCGCGAATGCTGAAAGACCGTGACAAAGAAAAAGTTGCCCGCGTAACGAACGCTTTCCTTCATATGAAAAAGTTCGACGTGGCGAAACTGAAGGAAGCATTTGAAGGAACATTGGTTGCTCATTGATTAACCACTTGTTTCATATTAAAGATCCGTTTCATAAATCGGGGCCCGTGTGTTTATGCGGGCCTCTTTTTTTAGGGATGCCCCGGCTGCAGGCTTCAAGCTGCAGGCAGGTTAAACCAAATCCGAGCTAAGTTTGTCAGCAAAACGGCCTGGATGGGCTCGGAAACCAATCTTTCTACAGACGTAATGAAATATCTCCAGTTTCTGGAACAAAATATCCTGGGCTGCGTTTGTAAGATTAGACCGATCGGTCTAAATTTATAGCCGATATGACAAAATCAGAAAGAACAAGGCAATACATCATTGAGCAATCCGCTGCGATCATCAATAAAAAGGGTGTGGCGGGGACGGCAATATCCGACCTGATGGAGGCGACCAAACTGGCAAAAGGTGGAATTTACGGCAACTTCGAAAGTAAGGAGGAGATCTGCCTGGAAGCTTTTAACTATCTGACCGGTCTCGTTTCGCAAGGCATAGACAGAGCCGTGGCAGGTAAGGAAACAGCCAAAGAAAAGCTCTTTGCCCTCCTGGACTACTATCAGGATACCCTGGCGGCAAGCCACATGGGAGGATGTCCATTGTTGAATTTTGGTACGGAAGCCGATGACACCAACCAGGACCTCAGACAACAAGTGGCCAGATCAATAAAGAAATCGCAACAGCGGATGACCAGATTGGTTGAAGAAGGCATTGACAACGGTGAATTCGGCAAAAGAACGGATGCAGAGCTCTTCGGGATAAAGATGTTCACGATGATCGAGGGCGCCATCTTTACTTCACGTGTCACCAATAGCAAAGCACCGATGAAAACGGTTGCCGATATTTTAAAAAAGGAAATTGAAGCGCTCTGATTTTTTTTGAACCAAAAAAAGACCGATCGGTCTAAAATATATCAACACACAAATCATGAAAACAACAAACAACACCATCCTGATCACCGGCGGTGGCTCCGGTATTGGATTCGAGACTGCAAAACTGTTCTCCTCACTCGGCAACACCGTTGTCATCACGGGACGAAATGAAGAAAAACTGAGATCAGCGGCACGCCGGCTGAACAATGTACACTACATCCCGGCAGACGTAACCAAAGACGGGGACGTAGATGCCCTTGTCAGGGAGATCAACGTTCATTTTCCCGATCTCAATATCCTGATGAATAACGCCGGACGCGCGGTCCTTCACAACATCGGCAACTCACCGGATGCTGTCGATATTGCCCGTGAGGAGATGGAAACCAACTACTTCGCGGCGATCAACCTTACCAACAAATTGCTTCCGCTGTTGAAGAGTCAAGGCGAATCGGCGATCATCAACGTTTCGTCGATCGTGGCCTTTGCACCGGGACTTTCCCTGCCGACCTACAGCGCAAGCAAAGCTGCACTCCACTCCTACAGCCAGGCCTTGCGACTCAGCCTCAGCCGCAATGGCAACGTGAAAGTCTTCGAACTGATGCCTCCCCTGGTGGACACCGATTTTGCCAAAGACATCCCTTCGGACAATAAGATCTCGCCCGCAGAAGTAGCCAAAGATCTCGTACGGAGCATCGAACACAATAATTATGAAGTCAGGGTAGCCTCAGCTGACGTGCTTTATAAAAACTTCCTTGGCCAATCCGACAAAGCTGTACTGGCACTGAACGGTCTTGAACTTAACTAAACCAACACGATGAAACGCTTGAAAGAACATCACATCGCCATCAGCACCGTGCTGGCTTTTGCCCTTATTCCGCTCTCGGGTTTTGCTACCGATGTCTACCTGCCGTCTTTCCCGGCAATGGCCATGATATTCGGCACCAGCCAGGCGGATATCCAGTTGTCGCTCGCCGTATTTGTGGTCAGCAATGGTATAGGTCAGCTCTTTGTCGGAGGTCTCCTGGACAGTTTCGGACGTTATCGTCTGGGTATCCTGTCACTTGTCGTTTTTATCCTGTCCTGCGTGGTTGTCGCGACATCGCATAGCGTTACCGTTCTGCTTGCCATGCGTGTGATCCAGGGCATTGCCGTCGCATTGATCGTCGTCAGCAAGCGCGCGTTCTTCATCGACGTTTATTCCGGAAGCCAGCTGAAACATTACACAAGCCTCTTCTCGATCATGTGGGCAACCGCACCGGTGATCGCGCCATTCGCCGGAGGATTTCTGCAATATTACCTGGGATGGGAATCGAACTTCTATTTCCTCGCCCTGGCGACACTCATCATCCTGGCGCTCGAGCTTACGTATGGCGGCGAGACGCTCAAGATCCCACAACCCTTCAGGCCGCGCCAACTTTTGAATGCATACTCTTCCAAGCTTAAAACTACGGACTTCGTTCTAAGCCTGATCATCCTCGGAGCATGCTTTGCCATTGTCACGGTCTACAACATGGCCAGTCCATTCATTATCCAACACACGTTCCATCAATCAGCTGTCACCATAGGTAATTGTTCGCTTCTTTCAGGTCTCGCACTGATGGCGGGCGGGCTGCTCAGCAAGCGGTACATCAATCAACCGCTGATGGCGAAAATGGTGATCGCCGGACCATTATTCTTGTTGGTCTCTATCGTGATGGTGAGCGTCATGTATTATGCTCCGGGCCTCATTTCAATGATGACGCTGATCATCCTGTCTCACATTGTGGGTGGCTTCACCTTCAACTCTTTCTACACCTATGCGCTCGGACGATTTTCATCTCACGCCGGGATATTGAGTGGTATTGTCGGAGGCGGGACCTACATTCTGGCTTCGATATTCAGCTACGCCGTAGTAAACATTCTGGAGGTACGGGATGCGCTTACCCTGAGCGTGGCATACTCCGTTTTGACGGCGCTGATCGGCAGCTCTTTCATACTCTTCGCCATCGCGCAGAAACGCAACCTGCCGGATGAAGCACAACCTGTTCCGGGAACCTGATCATACTCTATAGGCCATAAACAAAAATTCATATGACAAACGAAAAGGAAATTACATTAACCAGTAAAGTCATCTACACCGGAAAAACGCACACTACGGGTGGTCGTGACGGTGGTTCATCAAAAAGCACCGATGGCAATCTTGACATTAAGCTCTCAACACCCGGCACAGGTAAGCCGGGCACCAATCCGGAGCAATTGTTCGCAGCGGGATGGTCGGCATGTTTCATTGGAGCGATGAAGAAGTCTGCCGCCAATTTGAAAGTAGCTTTTCCGGCAGATGCCGCCGTTGACACAGAGGTAGACCTTGTGTTGTCGGATGACGGTTACTCGCTAAAGGCGCGATTGAATGTAAGCCTTCCCGGGTTGGATAAAAGTACCGCCGAGGCTATTGCTCACGGTGCGCATGAGATATGTCCCTACTCAAAAGCAACAAGGGGCAATATCGCCGTAGCGATCAGTGTGATTTAATTGATAGACCTCTCCGTAATAAACAGGAGCCCGTATTTCTTCAGGGCTTCTTTTTTTTGTATACGGGTGCCGGCTACCCGCTTCAGGCTGCACGCTGCAGGCCGTAGGTTCCCTCGTCCGCTTCGTCGTGGCTGGTTAGACTGGCTTTCATTCGGATGTCTCTTTCCACTCCTGTTCTGCTACGTCGAGGAATTTGAACAGGCCTTCGAGGTCAAAAAGAAGCGATTGAATCTCGTTTACATCAACATCATCACGCTGAAGATATTCAAGTAGCATGTTCCTTATGTTCTGATTCACTCGCTGTGGCGGATGGCCACTCACCATGACCAATGATAGGATTGTAAATAGCTTTGTAATGGGTGTCAATTTTGTTTCGCAAGACCACTTCAAAAACGCCTAACATTGAGAAGAAATCCTGGGAGAGTCTCAAGTTAGCCCGATAGAGCGTCATCGCCTTTCTTGTCTGATTCGCACAGGCGCTTAAATAGCGGCTCATCCGAGAAGGCGACATAAGTCGCTCAAAATCAGCATATTTCATTTGACTTCCGTCTTTTAATTTTTTACGAAACCTGAGGCACGTTTTTTTTGTATATTTGTGGGGTATTCCCGGTTGCCGCTGTCGCGAGATATGCTTCCGGGTTTTTGCTTTTATAGAGGTTTCATTTTCGATGACATCACTTTGATGATAACCTTGTAAAATGCTTAAGGCTTCTCCCCTCCCACAGGCCCATAAAAGAAAACCCACGTCGAGAAATCTCTGTGAAATCTTCAAACCGGTGCTCTATTCCCGCGGGAACAAACAGAAAATCTCCGGGTTTAAAATTCCACTTTTTGCCTCCGTTGTTAAAGACGCCTGTTCCTGTTGCAACGACATAGATCTCATCCCTATTATGTGGCTTTTGATTGTCGACTTTCTCGGGCTTGTAAAATTCAACCACGAGTGTACCATGTTTAAAAAGCTCCGTGAATACATTTCTGCTGTTCTTCAGGAGCCGGTTTGCCCGCTCGATTGAAATTTCTTTGTTGTTCATTAATCACTCTGTTTCATCACAATATATCATTTGTTCCCACAGTCACCGGGAAACATTACCACATTGTTATGTCAAATAAATTGGACAAAAAAGTGCTCGGGCGATTGATCTCCTTTTTATACATTGGGCGTCCAAACCAACCAACTTTAAAATTTATGAAGTACGTATTTACCGTTCTCGCACTGCTGTTCTCAGCTACAGCTTTTTGTCAAGGTCAGTTCCAGAAGGAGTCTGCAGGCTCTCTCACCTATGTATCAGGACAGGTGATGCAACTGGCGAAGGAAATTCCCGCTGACAAGTATGCCTATACGCCACAGGCAGGTGTGCGCTCCGTTGCAGAAGTCTGTGCGCACATGATCTCCGCCAACTATTTCTTCGCTTCCAAGCTGGGTGCGAAGATCCCCGCAGATGTAAAAATGGAATCCATCGAAAAGGACCTCAAGGCGAAAGATGCCATCGAAAAGGAACTGAAGCGTTCTTTTGACCTGATGATCGAGACCATCAGAAACACAAAGGACAACACACTTGCCAACAAGGTGGAATTTCCTTTCCCCGGCGAATTCACGAACATGACAGCGATCCTCATCTCTCTGGGTCATGCCAATGAGCATCTCGGACAACTGATCGCCTACGCGCGGATGAACAATGTGACTCCGCCGTGGAGCAAGGCAGAGACGAAGTAACTAATGAAGTGGTCATTTTTGAGTGGCCACTTTTTTTATGTCGTTTTCTGGTGGCTAGCACGGGCGCCGTGGGGCTTCAAGCTGCAGGCTACAGGCTTCAGGCATTCCCCAGCTACGCTTTATGTGAGTGGGCGATTTGTGCAAAGGCATTTTTTAGATCGGTCAGTCTTTGCCGTACGTTTCTCTGCAAAATAAACTTGATCAGAAAAGTAACAAGGTTAAAAGGAAATCTGAGGGAGAAAGAATAAAGGAATGTCACCTTCGTGGTGTTGGTTGTTTCGGGTTTGAAGTTCCATGATGCGGCGAATTCCCTGAACATGTATGGGCCCTTTGTCATTTTTATTGCGGTAACTTTTGGCCGATTGAATGAAACATATTCCGTTTCCATGCCCATGCCATTTCTGGAAACACACCATGCCTTTACTCCTTTATCCGCGTGGATTGCATTGTCGAGCAAATATGCCTCGATCAAAAACGTGTCCCATGTAAGTCTGTTTTTGTAATCCTGGGTATAGTCAAACACTGCAGCCGGATCTGCTTCAATGTCTATGCTCTCGGAAAATTTTGCAGGATTCATCTCTTTGTATCGGCCTTGGCCTACTTCTTTTTCTTTCGCTCCTTCTCGAGGTACTTCACTCCCGCCGGCACCTCAATACCCATCATGTTCTCCGCAGGCACCAGCGGACAAGAAAATCTTGCACTATAGGCACAATAAGGATTATACGCCATGTTAAAATCAATGACAAGGCTGTCCCCTTGTTTTGGAATCCTTAGATCAATATAACGGCCACCACCATAGGTTTGTCTGCCATTGGTTTCGTCGCTGAACGGGAAGAATAAATAGTCAGCATATTCAGCTGTCTGCATAAGGTCCTTCGACTGATACACGGGAAGACGGAACTCCTGTCCTTTCAACATGAACGTTACATAGCCATCGATCCGTTCGGTGGCGTATCTGGAAGTCGTCGTTTTCATCGGAAAAAAAATTGAGCCTGCAGTGACGTTCAACTTTGCAACAACGCGGTAGCTCAGGTCGATGGGAAAGAAAGGATGTCCCTGGAATTTTTCAAAATCATCCGGATCGAGCGGAGATTCCTCGCGGTTTTTATACTCTTCGTTCAGTTTGTTTTGAAACGCAATGATCTCCTGTGCGGCAAGAGAGTCGGTTTGGGCGAAGGATGGAAAGTAACTTATGGTTAAAAGTAAAATGAGCGCTTTTTTCATAGACCAAAAATTGCCTTCGTGAAAATACGGCTTTGGCTCAAGCTTTCCGCAATATTTTCTCCATCTCCTTTCCTTTGGCCAGCTCATCGATCAGCTTATCAAGGTAACGGATATTCCGCATCAGCTTATCTTCGATCTCTTCTATGCGATACCCACAGATCACGCCTTTGATCAACGAGGCGTTGGGATTGATCTTCGCCTGTTCAAAAAATGTTTCAAAATCGGTTTTCTTATCAAGATGTGCCTGCAGGCTTTTCTTGTCATATCCGGTCAACCAGAATATTATCTCATCGACCTCCGCTCTGGTACGTCCCTTCTTTTCCGCTTTCTGGATATACATGGGATAGACGCTGGCGAAGGGCGTGGTGTAGATTCTGTGTTTCCGTGCAGTATTATTCATGATCCTGGTCTTACCATTTTTGTTGGGCAACTGACGTCACGACACCCTGCTTATGGCTTGTCGGATGGCTTTGATCATGTCAACATTATCCGGCGTAATAATAATTTTATCGTTTTTGGTGGTCTCGACGATCATCAAATCTCTCGTAGTTTCTTCTGAGCTCCTCAACACCTGGTTCCATGTTTTTTGTTTATGCTTACAACATTTCGAATTGTATATTTCCGATAACGCTAATTTGCAAAATGGACTGCATAAAAAAAACGCAAACCCGACTCGGACCTGCGTTTTAAAAAAATTATCGTCTATTACAAATTCATCCCACCTGAAGCCTCGATGCGCTGACCATTGATCCATCTTGCTTCTTCCGTGCAAAGGAATGCTACGATGCCACCGATATCTTCGGCAACGCCCACGCGACCCAGGGCAGTGATAGAAGCGATCTGGCTGTTCAGCTCTTTATTGTCACGCACATGTCCCCCGCCAAAATCCGTGGCAATGGCGCCCGGCGCTACTACATTGACGGCAATGCGGCGAGGTCCCAGCTCTTTTGAGAGGTAACGGCTCAGCACTTCAATGGAACCTTTCATCGAAGCGTAAGCGGAATACCCTGGCAATGAAAACCGCGCCAGTCCGGATGAAATGTTGATGATACGTCCCCCATCGTTCATCAACTTCAATGCCTTTTGCGTGAAGAAATAGACTCCCTTGAAATGAATATTGAAGACCGCGTCGAATTGCTCTTCCGTTGTATCAGCAAATGGAGCGTAAAGCCCGGTGCCGGCATTGTTGACGAGGAAGTCGAAGCTCGCGCTCCCTGTTTGTGTCTTCAGGTATTCGGCAACGCGTTTGAAAAAATCATCGAACGCTTTTACGTTGCTGGTATCCAACTGGAATGCCGCGGCATTTCGTTCTTTTGATCTTATGTCCGAAACTACCTTCTCCGCTTCCGTTTTGTTACTATGATAGGTCAGGACGACATCGATACCTTTGGCTGCGAGCGCCAGCGCCATGTCTTTTCCCAACCCGCGACTGCCACCGGTTACCAGGGCGATTTTGTTTGTTGTGCTCATTACTTTTTGTGTTTTTTTAATAACACAAAGTTGCCATAGGCGGCGGGAATGCCGATTGTATGGATCAATCCATTATTTGCAAAATTCAAATACCGGTTTTCAGGACCGGAACGCCAGAGGGGAAAGACCTGCCTGTTTTTTGAAGAAATTCGAGAAGTGTGCTACTTCCTCAAAGCCCAGCGCATAGGCAATTTGCGAAACGTTCCAATCCGTCTGCCTCAGCAATATCCGGGCCTCCTGGGCTATACGACCGCTGATGACTTCGGTTGTGGTCCTTCCCGTGTTTTCTTTCAATACCTTATTGAGATGATTGACGTGGATCGCCAGCCTTTCCGCGTAGTCCTTAGCCGTGCGCAACTCGAGCTGCTGGTCCGGCGATGTGATCGGAAACTGACGCTCGAGCAGCTCCACAAACAATCCCGAGACCCGTGTCGTGGCGTTGTGTGTTGTTGAATAAAGTGCAACGTCAGGCTGAAGCTTTTGACCAAAGTGGATCAGCTCGAGCACATAGGTGCGCAGGAGATCGTACTTGAAGGCATAGTCCGAAGCCAGCTCATCGAACATTTTCTCATAGAGCTGCGACAATTCTTTCACCTGGGCACTGTTCAACTGGAAGATGGGGTATCCGCCGGGTTTAAAGATAGGCAGGTCATCCAGCGGGGTACTGCCAGGCATCGGGTTGAGAAACTCGCGCGTAAAAATGCAAAAGTAGCCCGACTGATCGTCATCCTGCGCGACGTAATTATAAGGCACCTTAGGCGAGGCGAATAGCAGTGCATTCTTCTTTATGTCGATCACCTTGTCGGCATACTCGGCACGGTTCCGGCCGTTGATAAGGCTGATCTTATAATAGGCCCGCCTGTTGTAAGGCATCGCATCCCTCGACTCCTTCATCTTCCGTGCGACGGCAGCAATGCTGAATACATTGAAATGTCCGATCTCCTTATTGACACCCGACGGCAAAATGGCCTTTAGGTCGTTTTCGTTGACGAAACCCATTTCGCGGTAGAAGTCCTGGAGGGATGTGATCGTAGTCATGACCTTTGTAAAATTCAAATATACGGCTTTTTAGCGTTCCGCGTTTTTTAGCGTTGGGTTCCTCGTTTTCAGGCGTTGCAGGTTAGGTTCCGGGCGTTAATACTGGCGCAAAGATTTTTGTTGTTCACTTTTAACTTAAAAGTACTTTTAAATATCTTTACAGCAGGCAGAAAAAAAAGTCATTCATGAAACTCCGGGAAATCTTTCGATTTGAGTTAAGGTATCAGTTGCAAAGTCCGTCGACGTGGCTGTATCTGGCGATTTGTTGTGTCATTCCTTTCTGGATGTCGCGGATCGGAGAGCCTACCGAGGAGGGTACTTACATAAATGCTCCGGTGTTTCTCATTCTCGCTACGATTTTTTCGAGCGTGATCTGGCTTCTGGCAGCGGGAGCCATTGCCGGCCACGCGGCAGCGCGGGATGTGCAGGTGCGCATGCATCCCCTGGTCTATACAAGTTCCGTGAACAAGGCTGAATATCTTGGCGGGCGTTTTCTGGCGGCGTTTGCGCTCAATGCCATTATCCACCTCGCCATTCCCCTGAGTTTTATGTTGTCATTTGCGGGACGTAATGTTGACCCTGCCCTGCTTGCTCCCTTCCGCCCGGAGGTATACCTGACGACTTATTTCTATCTTTCCCTGCCCCTCACCTTCGTCGTTACCGCATGTCAGTTCTCTGCTGCAGTTCTCGAGCGCAAGGCCATCACTGCCTACATCGTCAGCATACTCCTGTTTCCCATCATCTCGCAATTGATCGGTACATCCATTGCCAATCAGGCAGGTGACTGGGAACTGGCCAGGCTCATCGATCTGGTGGGCATCAGTATCGTTGCAGCAATTGAGACGTGGACACCGCACGAGGAGAATACACGTACCCTCGCGCTCGAAGGTACGTTCCTATGGAATCGGATCATGTGGCTGGGAATCGCCGCGGGTGCTCTCTCCTATGTCTATCTACGATTTAAATTTACT
>CBHTUB010000004.1:0-41516 GCA_966095595.1 uncultured Chryseosolibacter sp.
CGCCACATCACCAAAGGGGATCGCTTCTTCGCTTACGCCATGAACCTCATTTCCGAAAACAAGACAATAACGTTTATCAATTTCAGGAAGGAAGGTATTGAGCGGTACACTTTCGGTTGTTTGCTCTATAATTACTATAGTGTAACCCTCCGACTTCAACGTCGCCAGTACCGTTTCTGTTTTATCAACATATTTCCATTCGACGGATTCTGTGGCCCCAAGCGCCGTCTTTTCGATCTCCCGATGCGGCGGCTGCCCCGTAATTCCAGTGAGGTAGATCTTTTCGATCCGGAAAGCGTCGGAAGTCCTGAATGCAGACCCTACGTTTTGAAGACTCCTGATGTTATCAAGCACAACGACCACCGGTAGCTTTTGCGAATCTTTAAATTGATCAACCGTGATCCTTCCCAGTTCTTCGAGTTTCAGTTTTTTCATGTTGCCACTTCAATCTGCTTACTGTAAGCAAGTAACTTCCGGCGCCAAAAATATCGCTTTGTTTTCCAAAATGAATGAAATCATTCTATCTTAATGCAAGATTCATAAAACCCCCAACCCCCTCTAAGTTATGAACATCTGGAAAACACTTTCCAAGCTCGGCGTGGAGCCCGAGATGGATTTCAGACTATCCCGCCGGATCATTCTTTCAAACCAGTTCGCATTTCTGATCGCCTTGCTCACGGTCATTTTCATGATCGCTTTTTCATCGCGCGAAAACTTTAATTTTATTCCGTTCGTCGTGATGCTGGCAGTAGCAAGCTTCATCTGGATAAGCAATGCAGTCGGTCTCACGCGTCTCTCACGTCTCATCACGTGCCTGACACCCGCCACGGGGCTCCTGTTCATGAATGTCAGCTTGAAATTGAACGAAGCCGCGAAAATAGATATTCTGCACTATGCAACTCCGCGGATGCTGATCCTCGGATCCGTGATACTTCCGTTTACAGTATTCACGCCATTTGAGAAAAGATATATGTGGGTTGGCATTGGCATCATTCTGGGCATGGCATTTGGCTATGACACAATCCACTCGATGATGGGCGTGGATTATCAAACACTGGGAATCAAAAATGAATTCTATGGTGTCATTTACGAAGACATGATCGTGCTTACCGTGATGATCATATCGGCGGCCGGATTTATGTTCAATCTCGGCAACCAATACGATGCGCGAACACAGAAATTACTTTCAGCTGCGATAGAGCAAACCGGGCAGCTGAAACGAAAAGAAGAGGAAATGACCAAAACCTTAGATGAGCTCGAGCTTTCCCGGAAGAAAGACGAAGAAAGAAATTGGGTCGCGAAAGGCATCAACGAGATGATCACGATACTTCAATCGGGAGAAGAGTCGTCGAAGATCTTTGACAAGGTTTTGTCCACGCTTGTGAAGTATTGTGGAATGAACCAGGGTGCGCTGTACGTATTGCAACAGAATGAAGATGGCCAGGAGGTAATCAAGATGGTATCGTGCTATGCCTACGAACGGAAAAAATTCATAGAAGGGACAATTGATCCCGGGAACGGACTGATCGGTCAGGCTTTCCTGGAGGGTGAGCGTACCTATCTCAAAAATGTTCCGGCCGGCTTTGTAAGAATTACCTCAGGGCTTGGAGAAGCCACCCCGCGTCACCTTGTGATCATACCGATGAAGGTAAACAAGCATGTAGAAGGAATTCTCGAGCTTGCTTCCTTTACGGAGATCGAGCAACATCATTTCGATCTGTTCGATAAACTGGCGGAGACAATGGCATCGTACATCTCCAATAATCGCGTGAACGAAAGCACGAAAATACTGCTTCAGAAGGCGCAGACCATGTCTGAAGAATTGCGCTCCAACGAGGAGGAGATGCGCCAGAACATGGAGGAGCTCACGGCAACACAGGAAGCGATGATCAGGAAGGAACGCGAGTATCAGGACCGCATCGCGGAATTGGAAAGAGCGCTGGAAAGACAGAAAGTGCTTGCGTAGTGCGTTTGAAGTTTGGTGGAGGCATACGGCACTACCAATGTTGCGGGGGTTGATTTAAGGCCTGCCCGGCAGACAGGTTGATGGTTGCTGATTTTTGATTTTCGAAATGAATGCACTTTATGTGAAAAATGCCGGGCTTTTTAATGAGGAGGAATCAATCTGAAATTTGAAATACCGCCCCCTGCATGCAACAAAAACCCTTCGATCTGATTCAAATTGTCAAATCAGTCACTTTTCATTGTGTTGACAATCTGTTTATTGACATTGTTTTCTTGTGCTATTAGTTCAGCCGTGAGTGTTCTAAAAATAACCTTGCGTCAGAAGCGTTGAATTTTTTTGACCGGCTCGGCACGAGCAGTATCTTTGGCGTTATGGCTGAGGCGAAAACCACTACAGAGACTCCGCTCATGAAACAATACAATGCCATCAAGGCAAAGTATCCGGGCGCATTGCTGCTTTTCAGGGTAGGAGATTTTTACGAAACATTCGGACAGGACGCAGTATCGGCGACAAAAGTTCTTGACATTGTACTGACAAAACGCGGGAGCGGTTCCGCCTCGGAGATCGAGCTTGCCGGTTTTCCACACCACGCGCTCGATTCGTATTTGCCCCGGCTGGTAAGAGCAGGTTATCGTGTTGCGATCTGTGACCAGTTGGAAGACCCCAGATTTGTTAAAGGCATCGTAAAACGCGGCGTTACGGAGCTGGTCACACCGGGTCTTTCGTACAACGACAATGTGCTGGACCGCAAGCAGAATAACTTTCTGGCATCGGTGTTCGCGGGCAAGGATACCTATGGTATTTCTTTCCTTGATGTTTCAACCGGAGAATTCTACGCCGCACAGGGGAATGAAAATTACATTCAGAAGCTCGTTCAGGGATTCGCTCCCTCCGAGATCATTTATTCGAAGCAGTCGCGCGATCGGCTGGAAAAATTATTTGGCGAAGGATACAACACCTTCGCCCTGGATGAATGGATCTTCGGATTCGATTACGCGTATGAAAAACTGATCAATCATTTCAAGACTGCCTCGCTTAAGGGTTTCGGAGTGGATGGTCTGGGCGAAGCGATCATCGCAGCAGGTGCGGTCCTTCACTACCTTGAAGACACCGAGCACAAGGACACCTCGCATATTGCAACACTCTCGCGTATTGACGAAGAGAAGTTCGTATGGCTCGATAAGTTCACCATTAGAAATCTCGAGATCGTACACTCCCAGCACGATGGCGGTGTGCCCCTGATCGATATTCTGGATCATACGGTGACCCCAATGGGTTCCCGTAACCTTAGAAAATGGATGATCCTTCCGCTGAAGGACAAAGTAGCCATAGACGAACGTCTGAATGTGGTCGATACTTTTTATCAGGATGCCGCATTGTGCGAAATGCTTGTCGATCATCTCAAACACATTTCCGACCTGGAAAGGCTGATCTCGAAAGTTGCAGTCAATCGCATCAACCCCCGGGAGATGCTTCAGCTCAGGCGTTCGCTGAAACACATCATTCCTGTTCGTGAAATGCTGGAGAAACATACGTCTCCACAATTGAAGACGCTGGCAGATCAACTTCATCCCTGCGAGTCCCTGCTGGAAAAGGTCGAGAAAGAACTTCGGGATGATGTGCCACTCAACAGTACCCAGGGAGGGCTGATCAGGGAAGGTGTAGACGCCGAGCTT
Source organism: uncultured Chryseosolibacter sp. (assembly GCA_966095595.1). Taxonomy (GTDB): domain Bacteria; phylum Bacteroidota; class Bacteroidia; order Cytophagales; family Cyclobacteriaceae; genus Chryseosolibacter. The sequence goes on from CBHTUB010000004.1 coordinate 3,643, forward strand.
GACGAGCTTCAAAAGATCGCCTTCTCGGGAAAAGATTATCTGCTTCAAATTCAAAAGCGCGAAGTGGAGCGCACGGGAATATCATCACTCAAGATCTCCTACAACAAAGTATTCGGGTATTATCTTGAGGTCAGCAACGCGAACAAGGATAAAGTTCCCGCCGACTGGATCCGAAAACAGACCCTCGCGAATGCAGAGCGGTTCATCACGGAAGAGCTGAAAGTCTACGAAGAGAAAATCCTTCATGCGGAAGAAAAACTTGTCGTGATCGAGCAGCGGATATTCAACGCACTGGTACAGCATGCCGCTGAGTTTATTTCCCGGATCCAGCAAAATGCGAAGGTGATAGCCCAGCTTGACTGCCTGCTTTCATTTGCCAGTGTCGCCCGTGCGAACAAATACAACAAGCCCGAGATCAACGATTCCCTTATTGTCGACATCAAAGCCGGCCGGCACCCGGTAATTGAAAAACAATTGCCTGTCGGTGAAAGCTACGTCCCGAACGACATTTACCTCGACAGCGAAAAGCAGCAGATATTGATCATCACCGGTCCGAACATGGCAGGTAAGTCGGCTTTGTTGCGACAGACGGCGCTGATCGTATTGCTGGCGCAGATCGGAAGTTTTGTTCCCGCCGCGAGTGCGTCTGTCGGGATCGTCGACAAGATCTTTACCCGCGTCGGTGCGTCGGATAACCTTTCACGCGGCGAATCGACTTTCATGGTCGAGATGACTGAGACGGCAAGTATCCTGAATAATCTCAGCAACCGCAGCCTGATCCTCATGGACGAGATCGGGCGCGGAACGAGCACATACGACGGTGTTTCCATTGCGTGGGCAATCGTAGAATACCTTCACAACCACGGTCACAGGGACTGTAAACCAAAAACTTTATTTGCTACACATTACCATGAGCTGAATCAGCTGGAGGAGGACCTGACACGTGTGAAGAACTTCAACGTGTCGGTGAAAGAAGTTGGCGACAAGATCATCTTCATGCGCAAGCTCAAGGAAGGTGGCAGTGAGCATAGCTTCGGTATTCACGTGGCACAGCTGGCCGGTATGCCGAACAAAGTGGTGCTTCGTGCCAATGAGATCCTTCATTTCCTTGAAAAGGACCGACACAAAAACGAAAACCGAACGACCCACGAGATCCCGAAGCCTACCCCTCAGATGAATTTATTTGCCGCCGATCCGCGTTTCGAACAGATAGAAGCATTGCTCGGAAAGATCGACATCAACACGATCAGTCCGGTCGAGGCATTATTGAAATTGAATGAGGTGATCGGCCTGGTCAAACAGAAGTGATCAAGGTGCGTTCTGGCCTCCGTGTTTTGCTCAAGTCGAAAGCCAGCACCCTCATGATTGAGCATCGGGTTGAACGATCGCAATGTGAGAAGGGACCGACTTATATGTAACAAGCACAAAGCTGACAGCTGCCTGTTGCAGCTCAGCCATTCCTAACACTTGTTAAATCCTCCAATTTAAGCCCGTAGTAAAGCCCCTGCTCAATTTCGTCGTTTATCACTCGGTATTCTCGCAATAACACCCGACCTTTGCGTTTTATAATTCTCGTCATGAGCAGAATTCAGCAGATGCCTGACGAACGTAATTAATCACTCTGCTGTTGAGTACGGAAATGAGTCAAACAGTTTTACAACCCGAAGCCAGAAGCAAGCCGATCCTAAAGCAGGAGATAGCGTTTGCTTTCGTTCACCTTTTACCGCTTGCCGCTATCTGGACAGGCACCACGTTATTCGACTGGATCGTTTGTGGTTTTTTATACGTCTACAGAATGTTTTGGGTAACGGGTGGATACCATCGTTACTTCGCGCATAGATCTTACAGTACTTCACGCTGGTTCCAGTTTGTCATTGCTTTTATGGCACAAACCTCGGCGCAGAAGGGTGCGTTGTGGTGGGCCGCACATCACCGCCATCATCACAGGCATAGCGACACTCCGGCAGATCCGCATTCCATGAAAATATATGGATTCTGGTATTCGCACGTGGGATGGATCGTAGGACCCGATTTCAAGAAAACGGATTTCAAAACCATCGGGGACTATGCGAAATACCCTGAGCTGGTTTGGTTGAATAGATTTTATCTTGTTCCTCCGGTCATTCTTGCCCTTGCTGTGACGATGCTTGGTGCCTATGTGAACGGCGGCAGCGTTTCGCTGATGTTCACGCATCACGGTATGTCGACACTGTTCATCGGGTTTTTCCTGAGCACGGTGTTGTTGTATCATGGAACATTCTCGATCAACTCGATCATGCACAAGTTCGGTTTTCAGCGTTACGAATCTGACGACGAATCACGGAACAGTGTGTGGCTGGCATTGCTGACGCTTGGCGAAGGCTGGCACAACAACCACCACTATTATGAAGTGTCATCACGTCAGGGATTTTTCTGGTGGGAGATCGATATCACCTATTACATTCTGAAGGGAATGGCGGCCGTTGGGTTGATCTGGGACCTGAAAGGCGTGCCGAAGCACATCAAGTATTCAAAGAATAAGAAACACGCGATGCAGCTAAAGAAAGAATACGAAGAACTGAAACAGTCCGCGTAAAAAAAGGTCCGGGGAAAAAGCCCGGACCTTTTTTATGTATTGCTCCTGCAGATGTCCTTATCTGACGACAACAAGTTTCCTTTGCCAGATCTCACCTTCATGGGTGCTGACGATGACGTACGTGCCGGCCTCAACGCTCGAGAGCTTCTGAATATCCCGACGATTTTTCTCCAGCTGACAGCCTTTGAATGTGTCCGAGAAAACAATCCTTCCATTGAGATCGAGCACTTTTATGGTAATGGGAGTTTCGCTGCCCTTGAGTCCCCTGAATGCCAGTTGAAAGTCAGGCGTAACAGGCGATGAGCAGACAGAAAATTGAAACGATACCGGAGTATCCAGCAAGAGGGTTGTCACGCCGTGAATCGTTTTTACTCCGTCGAGGTCTACGCTCGACAACCGATAGTACGAGCGCCCCTGAAAAGAGTGAACATCATAGGTCTCGTAGTCCCTGGCATGATACAGATTTCCCTGAGTCGTGACCTGTTCCACAATCTCATATAATTTTCCATCGTTACTTCTCTCGACGATGTAGTAGGCATTTCGAAGCTCTGACGATGTAGACCATGTGATCCGGGTCGTGTCGTTTGCAGCGCGTACCTCGAAGGAGGTTAGCGTGATCTCCGCCTGAACAGCCAGAGATATCAAAAGTGCCGGGATAATGAAAGCTGTTCTCATAGTGTGACTGTTTGTGCAGTAAATATTGCGGGTCGGCGGGAGGATTCTGTCAGTGTTTCCACTGATTTTGATATATCAGGAAATCCCTTAGAAAACGGTAGGAAGGTTGGCAACGGACATCAATTGTCAAGAAAATTGGACATAAATAAGACGATAATAGTACAAAACTACCATTGACGTTAAGCCGGAGATCACGGAGATTTGTATCATAAAACCCTCTTAATAGGGAGAGGAGTTTTATCAATTCAAAATATAGCACTTACAATGAAGGTTGTAAGTGCTTATTTTTTTAGGCAGATCCATACGCACACCCTGCCAAATAAGGTCGCGTGTAACGCTAGCCATTCGCCAAGCGGAAAAATTCTTTTGTATAACCTATCCTATTAATGGAAATGTAGGGTGAGTGAGGAGACTTACAAGAAAGCACCTTTGCACCGGCTGTGCGAAGATGCTTTCAACGTTTAGCTGTATTCGTTGATACCCAGTTTGGATTGGGGTTGCTAAACAGGGCAAACCTAACACCTTGAAAAACTTTAAGAGTGCCTTAGCCTTAAATTAATAAATTATCTCAAAAGATGAATTGCAAATTGAAAGACGTCGATAAAAAGGCCTGGTGAAAAGTTAATGCGGCGATTTAACGGTGTGAGTGTAAACAGCGTTCATGTTATGTTCGCTAAGTTCTCGTTCCGTATAAAAGGAAATGAATCATGACTTCATGATTCATTCTAAAATCAAACGTTTTGCGATTGACCGCGAATATCTCTATTCACTCCGCAACGATTTTACGGGGCTCTCGATGGCAGTTCGAATTGATTGCAGACTTACTACAACAAGGGCGATCGCCAACGCTGTTGCGCCTGCGAGCAATGCGACCATGATATTGAAATCGATCCTGTATGCAAATCCGTTCAGCCAGTCGTTAACGGCATACCATGAAACGCCGGTGGCGATAACAAATGCGATGAGAATAAGCAGTGCAAAGTTTTTAGAAAGGAGGATAAGGATCTGAACTACCGATGCACCCATTACCTTTCGCACGCCGATCTCTTTTGTTCGCTGATCCGAGATGAAGGCTGCGAGTCCAAACAAACCGATACAGGCGATGAAGATGGCAATCACCGTGAACAGCATCATGACGTCTGCTACACGTTCCTCCGCCTTGAACTTGCGATTGAAATTCATGTCTACAAATGAATATTCGAACGGCGCGTCGGGAAGATATTTTTTCCAGATCTGTTTCAGAAGTTCGATCTTTTGCAGCGTATTCCCAGGGGTTAATCTCACTGCAATATCCCAGCTTGGTCCATCATTCAGGAGCAGGGCCATGGGTTTTACCGCGGATTTCAATGTTTCATAGTTGAAATTTTTAACAATGCCGATGATGTGCAGCGAAGGACCGTTATATCCGCCCGGGAACCGGATCTTTTTTCCCTCCCAATCCCTATCAAGTCCCATCTGCTTTGCCGCGGCTTCGTTGAGAATTACGGCGAGTGTGTCAGAGGGGAAATCGCGCGAGAAGAACCGTCCCTCTTTCATTTCGAACTTCATTACCTCCTGGTGGTCGTAATCCATGTAGTATTGTGCCATGAGGTGTGGCTCCTCTGATCCCTCGTTCACAAATGAAACGAACCAGTCGATGTCGGGTGGTAACCGATTGGAGAAACTTGCAGCGACAAACTCACCCTGGCCGACAATTTCGTTTTTAAAAGCTTCAGCATTTTTTCCGAGGTTCATCGTGTGCATGAGGCCTATCACATTCGTTTTATCGAACCCGAGCGATTGCTGTCGCAGGAATTCGATTTGCCGATAGATCATTATGGAAGAAATGATCAGTGTAATTGAAATGAAGAATTGAAATATAACCAGGCCACTCCGCACGAATGAGTTTCTGCCGCGTGTTATCATTTTTCCCTTGAGCACGCTGACGGGCTTGAAGGCAGTGAGGTAAAACGAAGGATAACTTCCCGCGATGAATGTGACGGTCAGTAAAAGCGCGAGAAATGTGAAAATGAATTGAGGCTGAAACAGCACATCAACCGTCAGGTTCTTATCCGCAAGTGAGTTGAAGGGCTTCAGCAGGAAAATAGCCAGAATAAAACTGAACACAAATGAGATCGCGGTGTGCAGGAATGATTCGAGCATGAATTGCCTGATCAGGGAGAACCTTCCGGCACCGATCGTTTTCCTGACGCCGACTTCCTTTGCGCGCAAAGAGGCGCGCGCCGTTGCGAGATTCATGAAGTTTATGCAGGCCAATATCAGGATCATCAGGGCAATCACGATAAAGAGGTATATATACCTGATGTCGCTGTTAGGCTCGAACTCGTCGCCGAGATTGGAATGCAGGTGGATGTCGACGAGTGGTTGAGTCTGATATTTGATAAATCCGTCCTTACCGAGAAATTGTTCAAGGGATATGTTCATGAACCTGCTAACCTCTGCGGCGCAGTATTTAGGTATAAAAGCGTCGAGCTGTGTCTGGATGTCGTCGATCGGCGTGCCCGGGAAAGTTTTGAAGTAGGTGTAGATCTCGGTATTCACCCAGATGTCTTCAGGATATCCAGGCGTTGCAAGTGACATTATAAAATCAAAATGAAAATGCGCGTTCCCTGGAGGATCTTTTGCGATGCCGGTGACGACAGCCCACACATCGCCCGTTGATCCGATGTTCAGGGTCTTTCCGATGGGTGATGGATCACCGGGTCCTTTATAGTCAAAGTAGCGGAGCGCCGCGGTTTCGCTGATGACAATCTTGTTCTTACCCTTTAAAACTTCCTGCGGATTCCCCTGGAGCAGCTCGTAGTTAAAAAATGAAAAGAAATTGGAGTCCGCAAGGTAAAGGTCCATCTCGGTGAAAGTGCGGTTCTCAAAACGAACCGGACATGTCATCCATTTGTCCATTCGCAATACAGACGACACGCCCGAGGCTTCATTCTGCAGAGCTTCGGCCAATGGCATCCCCGTAAGGGCGGTATTCATATCCCTGTCGCCGATCTTCGCATGAAATGAAACGCGATGGATATTTTCGGCGTCCGGGTGGAAGCGATCGTAGTTCAATTCGTCCGCTACAAAAAGCAAAATCAGCAGCGACGCGGTTACGCCCGTGACGAGGCCTGTGACGCTGATGACGGAATATAATTTTTGCCGCAGGAAAACGCGGCTTGCGATTTTGAGGTAGCTGCTGATCATGGGACTAATTATCTGAACGGGTATTGCGAAGTTAACGACAATAAACGAAAGAAATTATTCCTGGTTCTCCTGTGCGGACCATTATGTCCTGATAAGGTTGAAAATCCACCTCCCTTTCAGGTCGCCCGGCCCTATTTTCTGATCAATGTATTGGGTGAAACACCAAACCACTTTTTAAAGGCTGCTGAAAAATGATTCGCGTGACTATAGTTGAGCAGATCGCTTACTTCCTTAATATTCAGCTTCTGACCTTGCAGCATGTCCCTGGCGGCTTCCATGCGGAGTTGCGTGAGATAGTGCATGACCGATTGATTGAATATCTTTTTGAACCCTACCTTGAGCTTTGACGAGTTGATGCCGAATCGTCTTGCAAGATCCCGTAATGATTGGGGCTCCAGGTAATTTTTATTCAAATATTCCCTTATCCCCTGAAAAATTTCCTTGTCGCGGGAAGAGAAATTCACGTTGGCATACAGGCTGTTATAAATGGCTAACTGCAATAAAAAAAGCTCCACTACCTTAGTCTGAATATACCAACGCTGCATATGTCCGCTGAGGCAACAATTCCTGATGTCATTGAGAACACTGATCACGTGTGGTTCAAGGCCAACGGGTTTTGTGTTCAAAGAGGTCATTTGCTTTTTCGACACTTTTGAAAGGAAGTCGACCTCACCCACCATATGGTCCACCATGAGATCTTCAACGACGCTCACGTCAATAAAAACGGCAACCTCTTCGAACTCGCCTGCATTGACACATCCTATGATGTCGTATTCCGGCGAAAAGAATGCGTTGCACGACGGGCGGGTATACTCCATCAATCTTCTCCCGGTGAAAAGGCTGGTATAGGTCTTTCCGGAAAGAATGTACCGCATCACAAGCTTGGAATCATCGCTCATCACACTCACGACAAGATTTTTATTCAGGTCGGCTTTGCTGAAGATAATTGTTATTCCCGGAATGGAGAACTCGTGAACGTTTAATTTTCCCATTGCCCGGTGTTGGTAAGAAAACTTTTTTTCATGGGTGTTTGCGTTTGATGCAGAGTGAAAGAATTCGAAGTCGGTGAACAGCAGTTCGTTCAATCTTTCCGTGGTGAGCGCAATGTTCATGTTTAGGAAGCTTTAGTCGTTATTCGGCCTTATCTCCTTTATTTCAGACATGCTTGCGCCCAACCAGTCATTATGCTATGGAAGCATACATAGAGAGGGCAATCGCTATGACTGGCTAAAGGCGTTACCATGGTAACAAAAGCTAAGCCAATCGTACCTAATCGGTTTCGACAATGCTATTTGCCGATTGTATGCCGCGCTTGTAACCGGATTGACGACATACAGCAATGAGAAAACTTAATATCGTACATGTTTGCGTGTAGCCTTATCGGTTGCCATAACAGAATTGAGTCTCCCGGGCATATGGAATATTTGATTCAGTGTATGCAGGTCAGCAGGGCGCTTCTTTGATAGTGCCTGGTTTGGCTAGTCCTGAAAATCCTTTTGCGTAGGTAATCCCCCCTCTTTCGTAGACATTCCCAGCATGTGTTCAGTCACCTTTGGCGTATATAATCGAGGCAGTTTTATGCCGGAAAGAACAATTTAAAAAAATGAAATTATGCCATCTGTAATTCCTTACGATCCGTCATTGGTGTTGGGCAACATTGTTAGCGAGGCTAAACTGGATGTTCTCAACCAGATCAGCGCTCTTCAGGCTCCGGTCGATGTAGCTGAGGACACTTTGAACTCATTTATTTCTATGAAGCGCAGTCTGGATATGACCGTTCAGGAAATGATCAATATGGGCATCGACTCCGCTGCTTTGATAAGAGAAAGTAACATGGCGGGCAAACAGATCAGCGATGCGGCTATAGCCTATGCAAAGCTAAAATTGGCGGCCGAGAAGAATTCGCAGCCTCTTCGCGCGAAGATACAATCGATCAATTCCCAGGTGGAAAGCCCGATCGACTATAATAAATCTGAAATAAAGAAGTTGCCGCTTTCTTCAGACTCCCTGAAGATGAACTGTCAGTATTTTGCATTTGACTCCAATTCGCAAAGCTCGGGCACGCATGCCGCAACCGTTGCTTCTTTTGCCGCTGCGCAGGTGAACTACTTTGGAAACTCCTACGCATCACAGGTTAAATTCAGCGCACAATCACAGGTTAACAGCCAGCATTCGAATAACAGCATTGCGGGTACACTAGTCATCAGTATAACCTGTACGCATAAAAACGCGGCTTTTCTGGCGCCGCTTATTCTTGATCCTGACAAAGCTATCAGGGTGTGGAATCAGTTATATCCTTCCGATAGCATCAGAGTCAGTGATCCGCATAATCTGGCAAGCATCGCCATGCTCGCTGCAACGGCGAAAGAGAAGTCTATTACAATGTTGTCAGGATGTACGTACGGTTCATGTTTTATCGGCATGGTGCATATTCTCAATACTACCGACACGCAATCGTCCGAACGGATGTATTCCCTCGCGTCAGCGATTCAGGCACAGGGAAACGTTGGTTCATGGTGGGCAAATATCTCGGGTGGATTTGGCATCAGTTCAAGTTTTTCGCAGGACGCGAAAAATTTACTGAGCGCACAGAATGTCACGTCGCACTGCTCGCTGATCTCACTCGGCGCCATGCCGTCGATGAAATCTAACGAGGTACAGATGGCTGTAAAAGCGTTCTCCGATGATGATGCCGCAAAATCCATGGCTGCATTACAGAAAATTCAAAATGCTACCGCCAGCGATATGACTACGATCGATTCCGCGGCAACGAACGCAAGGACAGGTCAGCAGATGATCACTATTCAAAGTGCGAAGATCACGGCGACGCTGAGCGGGCTTTCGGATATAGACAAGAGCGCCAACAAGATGATCGACACCAACTCGATGATGACTGCAGTTGAAGATTACATCAATAAGTGTATTGCAGGAAATATCGGCGTGCCGATCAATTTCTATCTCAAGCCGATTACAAAATCGCAGCTTGCGCAGATGTGGCTCAGAAAATATTATCCCAAGTACAATAATCCTGGTTCAGGGGATGATAGCGGCAGCGGAGGATCTGGTGGAGGAGCTTCTTCTTCGCAGACACAGTCTGCAGATACGTCTTCTCAGACGCAAGGTGGCTCAGGTGATAGTTCATCGCAGCAGGGCAGCACCGACTCTTCTTCACAGGGCAGCGCGGATGCTTCACAGGGCGGCACAGACTCCTCACAGGCCAGCGGGGATTCGTCGCAGGGCAGCACAGACTCGTCACAGGGCGGCGGAGATTCTTCACAGCAGGGCAGCTAAAGCAGAAGATAACGGAGACATCACCGCTTTAATAGATCATGACGGCTTAGCCGGAAGATCACATTAACACTAACATACTTTTTATAAATATGTATTCATCAACCTCTTTTCAGCACTCATCCCTGGTGCTCGGCAATCTGGCGAATGCCGGTGTTTTGGGTATTGTTGATAAAATCGGGAAGCTTCAGGCACGTATCGACGCGGCATATGACAGAATGAACTCGTGTATCACCATGAGGCGAGGCCTTGCCATGACCATCAATGAACTGATGGATATGAGCGTGGATGTTACGGCGCTGCGGGACAAAATTGCCGAAATGGATGTGTCGATCAGGAAGTCGGCTACCGATTATATGACGATACGGCTACAATCTGAAAGCGATATCCTTAAGCTCAAACAGAGCATCGTGACAATCGATACGAGCGAAACGCTTCAAAGCCCTCTCGACTATGAAGCAACCAAGGTGAAAAACCTTCCGCTTGCATCCGACTCCATGAAACTGGATTCGCAATATTTTTCATTCGAAAAAAACGAGCAGTCCGACCCGGTCGCCAATATTGAGACGTACCTCAGGGAGTCCACAAGCAGTCTGGGCTCGAAGTCTGCCGATGTCGCCAGACAGGCGGCGGCCCAGATCTCGCAGCAGAGGGACAATCACAGTGTAGCCGGAACTCTGATCCTTACCGTGACTTGCACGCATCGCAATATTGCCGTTCTCGATCCGATGGTCATCGATCCTGATAAATGTGTTAGTGTGTGGAATAGCATGTATGGTAAATCTGAACCGATCATTACGACGGACCCGATGCAAGTAAAACTAATGTATGATTCCGGAGAACAATCTACCAAGTCGATCACGCTGGTATCGGGCGCCAGTTATGGATCCAGTTTTATCGGCATGGTTCACATGCTGCGAAACGAGGACACAGCTGTCGGCTCCATCGACAATATCGCGAAGCAACTACAGGAAAAATTGAAGCTGGGTGGCTGGCTGCAAAATGCGTCCGGAGGTTTCGGCATCGATAAGTCTGTGATGGACGAGGTTAAAAAAATGCTGAGCACACAGGGCATCACTTCGCACGTAAGTTTGCTCGTAAATGGTGCTGTGCCTACCATGGAGTCTACAAAGTTACAGCAGGGGATAAAGGAGCTGGCAAAACCCGATGCTGAATCGCTAAAGCAATTTATCGACGCACAATCGAACAACGAAGACACGACGGTCGAGACAGGCGCAGAGGATGCGAGAGCCGGCAACCAGATGTTACAGGTTAAGAACGCTAGACTTCAGACCATCATGCGTGAACTTACCAAAACAGATCGCGAAGGAGATTCTGTACTGGGTATGAACACCCTGATGTCGGCTTTTACAAATTATCTGACCGCCATCACGACTCCTGAAGGAAAGGTGGGGATTCCAGTAAGTTTCTATCTCACAAAGATCAGCCGTTCGGAGATCGCAAAATTGTGGCTGGAAAAATATTATCCCAACGAGAGGGCAGGGAATGTGAAATCAGCAACTTCCAAACCGGCCGACGCCCAGCCAGCAGAAGATAACGCACAAGACGGTTAAAGTCAAAAATACTTTACAACGGTAGGCCTATGCCTTTCGCAAAAATAAACCAATACAATAATATGGAAGATGTATTTAACAGCTCCGTCAGGCTGATCTCTACTTGTATGTCGTTGATCATGGTGGCGCAAATCATAGATGGAATCAGCAGATTCTTTATCAACGAAATATTGTGCCTGGCGTCGGCAATGTTTATCATGGCAATGACTATCTCTCACGTTTTTCTGTGCGACCATCACCGGTTCCATTTTAAAAAACTTGCAATCGGATTTTTTCTTCTGGGTATGGCCACGATGACGCTTGCCGGTATTCTACTGATCATAAGACTACAATCTTCAAATCTATGACAACACGCAAATTCAATATCGCCGAGCAGTCGATCATCAAAAGACTCGCCATTACGCCGACAGGTGATGCACTCGATTTTAGCAAGTGGCTGGGAGACTTCTACTTTACGGAGCAGACAGGTCGCGCACTGGTGTTTCAAAACGCAGCACGGTATGCCGTGTTTTATTTACGGCCAGAAGTTTTCACGGATGAACAAAGGAAAAAGCAGGAGATTGCCAGGCTGCTCGAATTTACGGCATTTATTCGCTACCTCATCAATGGGCAATACCTTTACCTGTATGCCCATGAAGATCCGAAAGTGGAAAGCCTGATCTGTCTTCACAATTCATTCAACAATCCCAGGCGTTCGGGGAACAGACTTTTGCTCAATGATACGGGTGACTATACCGATGTTCCAAAAACGATCCTGAACAAGCAGAACGAAGTTATATATGAAGGCATCATGTTTACAGGTGAAGTATATAACGTTCTCTCATCAACGCTGACAGGGTCGCTATATGTGGCCAATTCGCTGCGGGATCTGATGAGGACTGATTTTCAACCCCAAAATCCTACTCAGGCTTCCAAAAAAGCGCTCTCCTTTCACTGGACAGCACGCACTGGTTTTCTGGCCGCTACCGTAACAGGGCTTCTTGTTGCGATAGGTCTCGGACTGGCCTTCATGCCTGGCCGCTCGCATTTTTCGGACGCGAAGGAGTCGCCACAGTCGCCGGCGCCGGTTGCTGTCACAAATAGGACCCAAGTCAATACTTGTTATGGAATCGATATCTCCAGATACAACGGCAACATAGCGGATGACATAGATCCGACAGACAGCATCAGCTTTGTGTTTTGCAAAGCAACTGAAGGAGACAATCATGTTGATACAGACTTCGAAAAGAACTGGATAGTTGCCGGGCAAAAGGGATTTGCAAGAGGTGCGTATCACTTTTATAAGGTCGGTGACGATCCTGATAAGCAAGTTCGAAATTTTATGTCGGTGATAGAACGGTTTGACACTCCCGACCTTCCTCCGGCGGTGGACATCGAGTATGCCAGCATCTATTATGGTGTTCCTGATGCCGCGACGCTCCAGCAAGACTTGCTGAGCATGTTGAATAAGCTTGAAGAAGAGAGCGGCAAGACACCCATGATCTATACCAACTACGCTTTTGCGGATCATTACTTGCTCGATCCGGAATTTCAGAGATTTCCCCTGTGGCTGGCCGACTACTCCAGCAACAACCACCCTGTTGTGCCACAAACATGGAGGGCGGAAGGAGTAAAGATCTGGCAAAAGAGCGATCACTATACCATCGCGTCCAGCCCTTCCGACTTTGACGTCCTGTATGGGAAGATATCCGATCTGTCGAGATAATATCTCCCGGCGATACTTGGGTTTGTCATAATCTGTAACCTGCAATAACTAAATCTCTATTGGGATATGTATTTTTTCCTCACGTCAGGTAATCATTTGTGTTTTCCGGATGCGGAGATCTGTCCTGTTTCACAGCGGTCATTCGATCCCGGTCAATTGCTCGACAGGCTGCGGCGCTCGTATACGCGCACCTATCGTGATTTTGTCGTAGATCGCAAAAAATTCGAACAGCTTGTCGCAGATTTCAGCTGGTATGCAGAAAGAATCTCCCTGGAAAGCGTGGCCGAATTCTTTTTTAATGTGCGTGTTTATGAATCCGTTTTCTTCCCAGAGTTCGAGAAACGAAGACGGGAATTATGGGAGGAAATTGTGCCGAACTTCGTGCTGGACCGCAGTTACATAAAAGACTTCAAAGCTGGCTATTCCGAATGTCAGAGGACGTTTCTTTCGTCATGCTATCGAATCAGCGTAGCGATGGCTCCCCCAGGCTTGTTTCTCATAGAACATCTCTACAGTTATATCGCCCGGATTGAAAAAATCTATCTCGGCAAATCGGAGGTAAAAAAATTTCTTGAAGACCTTCTTGCATCGGCGGGACAGTCTGACACACAAACGGCTAAATATATTTTTGAAGTCTTTCAACACGATATTCCGATAGCGAGATTGATAAAGCTTATCAAGGCAGCAAGAATGAAACGCAATATCGATGATCGATTCGATGTCTGCAGAGCGGTGTTTTTCGACAGAATGAAAACGGAATTTGCAGGATGCCGCGCGCTGACCTTCGAACAGACGTGGTGTGTCCGTGAAGATATCAGGGTCAGTTTATTAAAAGCACGATTTATCGATCTGCTCATCGCTGTTTTTGAATCACACGATGTCACAGACCATGAGCTGCATTTTATAATAAAGACACACGAAACGCTCTATAAACGCACCATTCAGGAAAACGTCCACGGTCAATACACTCATATGGCAGAGGGATTACGGTCAGGGTTTCCCTTCGGGCCGCTTGGCGACGCAACCAGAAAAATATTGCATGATGCAAATCTTTTCGAGTGCCCGATGCCGCACGAACGAGATGCGCAAGCGGAAGAACGATCTCAGGACATGCCGATGGACAGGGCCCTTTCATTGACGAGTTAATCGAACACAAGCATTATTTTTTTCGGGCGATAGAGGCGCCCGCGCACAGAATATCAATCACCTTAAATTTTTTAATCATGTATTACTTTTTGACATCAGAAAATGAATTACAGCTTCCAGTCATCGAGTCGTCTGTTATTGAAGAGCATCCGTTCGACACCGAAAGTTTCCTTAATAAACTCAGAAAAAATTACTGGCAATTTGAACGTTATATCGGGGATCCAAAGGATTTTGAGAAATGCGTCGATGCATTCAGGTGGTTTGCGGACCGGATGCTCAACCGTGAAGCGGCGGAGTTTTTCTTCAACGTGCGTGTCTATGACGCGGTTGTTCATCCTGAATTCGAGGAACAACGCAAGCTGTGGGTAAGCGCAGGCCGTGATCTTTTGCTCAACGAGCACGCCATCCGGAATTTAAAATTCAGCAAAAAAGCTTTCGCCTCTCCTGCAAGCGCAAGACTGACCCACTATCTGTATTCAAGGGTGTGCCAGGTGCCTCCGGGGTTGATGCCATTTGAGGTTGCCTATCACTTTACGGCACAACTGGAGAGGGAATATTTCGGAAACGAAATACATGATGTGCTCGAAAAGAAATTGAAAGAGGCCGATCTTATGGAAACATTGTTTGCCGGAAATGTGCTCGAAGTTTTCCGACAGAATATTCCGGTGATCATGTTGATGGATCTGATCAGCGCAGCAGGCAAGCATCCTGACAACCATTATAAATTTTGCCGGGAATTATTTTTCGACCGCATCAAAAGCACATGGTCCCGATTCCGCGATTTGTCGTTTGAACAAGCCTGGAGCGACAACGAAAATATCGCGATCCAGATATTGAAAGGAAAGTTTATCGAATTGCTGAAGGTTGTTTTCAGGTTGGAGGATCCGACCCACGAGGCGCTTGTCTCAACCATTCATACGCACCTGGAATTATTCAGGCTTGGCGAGCAGAATAACAGACGTTTTTCGCACACTTATTTCCTCGGGGCGTTACGGTCCAAATTTACCTTTGGTACTCTTGGAGAGAAGACGCGGGCACGGCTGGGCAACGGCGTTGCAAATTCCGAATTTCATCTTGCCAATGATCTTTCGAATCAAGCGTAGATCGGATAAGGATTTTGTGTGCATAGTCTTACCGTTGTGCGATTCTCAGGAATATTTCGGATCCAGACTATCGACACAATCTGTGACCGATATGAATGTCAACTTTTCGCGCATGAATTGCGATTTGTGCGTGGAAGGTTGATGTTTAAGCGTCATGACCTTTGGCCACTATTACCTCATTCCGTACGAGTAACTACCTTTTGCGTAGAGGCCCCGGAGCAATTTAGCGAGACCTTGGGTAAAATAAACGGGAGACATTTTGTACGCGCGAGATCTCTCCCTGACAATTCACAAACAAAAAACATACACAATTATGGCACTCATCAATGAAGACACCCGGATCACAGAGGCGAATCCTCCATATGGTCATTTTACTCCGCAAATGTATTTGCTCCAGCATTTTCCTGCTGCCTGGGTACCTGCTATCCCGCCTGCCGTGCTCGGCAATCTGAACTTCCGCACTTTGTACAGTGGTCAGATTGTGAATGGACTACCTGCTCCAAACGTAGGCGTTGTTATGAGAAATATCCCCGATGGCGGAGCTGTTATCGTCGCAATGCATCCGCAACAACAGAATATGTTTGTTATTTGTGGAGTAACGAGTATTCACGATTTTAATGGGCACGGCTTCAATGCTCTAAATGCGGTTCTCGGTTCGTTCGGTCACGGCTTGCAGATTTTGATCATGACGGTTGGCAGCAGCCCGGTAGCTGCACAGAATAGAGCTGATTACATAAATTGGGTACAACACAAACTAGGTAACGATGTAAATAATGCTACCATTCTCGATTGGGCTACATTGGGCGATACATTTGCCGTATTGACGGCAAATGTAAATGGACAAGTCAGAGGCTCGTTCGGTCATTGTTAGAGGTAATCCTCATTACTACATCTGATTTAATATCATAATACAAATACACGTGATATACGTGCGTATAACCACGCCGTATCATTCGACTGTCGTGTGTTTCTGGCGAGGGACTGTGCCGGGTCGACGTTGTTGCCCGGCGCACTTCTTTGTTAAGCGTTATACAGATACAAAACTGTAAATGATCGAAACAGGCAAATTTTCGACTTCAAAGTGTTGAACCCGTCGGCTATGACCGGCTTCTTCTCCTGCATTCTTACGCAGACCAGATCCCACCGACTTATCTATGCAAACTAAAATCTGTAAGAGAAATCAAGTCAACTGGCGATCCACAGGTTGGCCTTTCACCTCTCCGCGTATGCATTAACACCCTTTGCGTAGCAGTTTCAGATTAATACAACAAGAACTTTGACCCAATGAAACACGGAGACATCTATGCGCGCATGACTCTCCGCAGACACAGTAAAACAAAAATAAAGATTTACAACTATGAGAATTAATTTCGATAGCAGAGCGATTGAACAGCAAACGGACATTCACGATGTACCTCCAAATGTTGCCTGTAAGCTGGTGGGTACAAATCTTAAACAGCCGGCCGATGGCACCGTACCTTATGTCCCCGACTCGATAGTGGATAGCCAGCCCATACAACACCTGCATCCCGGCGAGTGGCTGACATCGTCGGCGCAGAAACTTCCTGCCAGCGTATTTGCCAATATCATGACGAAGTCAGCCGCTGCCGTACTCGTGATGTTTCCGGCTCCGCAGAAGCAGTTTTGTATCGGACATGTAAGGGGTCTCAACGATCTTCAGCGAATGCTGATGAATGTGAAACCTATTTTGGCAAATGGAACAAACGCACAGATCGTGATCATGGTGAGCGAAGGCAGCCAGGCTAACATGTTCAATGCGTATTCTGCGGCCGCAGCTGGTGATGGGAGTGAAATGAACCGCATACTCAATGAATACGTAGCGGAGATCGAGGTTTGGATGGGTGACAAGGCCGACAAATGTACCATCCTCGGGTGGATTGCCGACTGGAGCAGATTCTATGTAGTCCTCGAAAATTCAAACCCCAATGCTATTGGCACGATCGGTCATTGCAAGGACATCAGCACGATCGCAGTTGAGCACGATCAGGGCAGAAGCTGGGACGAGGCGAAAGAAAAGGACGAAGATAAAGATCGGGATAATGACAAAGACCGGGATCGGACCAAAGATAAAGACAAGGAGAGAGACAAGAGGAAGTAAACGGTGATAGTCAGTAGTTAGAAGTTAGTATAAGAGGACTATGTCGACGCTATCGCTGCCCCATTCTCACTCCTATATTCCATTTTTCCAACCACGACCAGTTACTATTGACCAATGACCATTAAACCATTGACTAAAAAAACTATGGCAGAAATTAAATTTGACAGCAGATCGATTGAAGGTGAACTGCAACACGTCAGCAATGTAAAAGCGATCAATCAGTGTAATCCGGTCGGATTCAAGCTCCAACAACCAAAAGACAATACAATACCGGTAGTCCCGGTATCGGTGAATAAGATGTTCAAGTATGTACCTGCCGGCGATGTGGAAGAAGGCACATTTTCAGCAGCAAAGTTTCCGGGTCTTTTCACCGCTGGTGTTACCGGATCGTCGGCTTCCATATTCATTGTTCTTCCGGGTGAAGAGGAAAAACCGGCACGTTACTTTTTCTTCCATGCGTCAAATGCGGACGACGTTCGTAACAATGCGGCCCTGCAAAATTTTTTAAAGGGCGAAGCAAACGCTCAGATCGTTATTATGGTGAATGGCGATAGCTCAGGGGAAGATAAGATCCTTGAGCAGTACTTGACCACCGTACATCAGATGTCGGGCAATGACGCAATTAAGATGCCTGGTGTTGGTGCAGGTAAAATTCCTGGTGTCGATGCGGACAAAATCGTAGGTATCGATGGGGGCGAGATGCCGGGCAGTGATGGTCCTAAAGATGAAGGTGATATCACAGGCAAAATGCTGGGCGATGATGTAAGCAAAATGTTCGGTGACGCCGGCAAGTTGCTGAGCGATGATGTAAGTGAAATGTTGGGCCATGCAGACAACCTATTGGGTGATGCCCGTAAAAAATCTGGCAACGAAGACACTGTAGGCTCCAATGTTTTCGGATGGTCTGCGCGTTGGGATACTTTCTGCGCAACGCTGAGCTCTGCATATCACGGTTTGCCTCAGGGATCTTTCGGCCACTATCTGCCCGATCCCGCGGATCATGGCACTGCGGTGCAAGGCAGCACATCAGGACAGCTATCCGGCGAAGACGCCGTGCATGAATCGTTCAATAAAAACGTTACGCCGGCAGACATTAAATCGCTCATGGATAAGATCAAAAGCATAGGAATCAAATAACGTATCATGTGGCGATACCCCGGACAGTTGCCGGGTTCCGCCTTCTTTCGTATGAAGTTGTTCCTTTCGCGTAGGTGCCGTTGCGTGTAAGATGACAACCTTTGACACATGCTAATGTAGTATAGAGCACTGTTGAATCGCGGGTTACGGGCCGGGGGGTGGGGCTCATTTTTTACGGACCGTACCCGCTTTTCAACTATCTGCCTGCGGGATGATATCCGGATGTCTCGGATAGCGCTCGATCAGGCATGCATACTGCATCAGGCATTTTAAAAAACTTCACTCATGAAAAAACCAATAGTAATCGCTGTCGATTTTGATGGCACCTGCGTAACACACGAATTTCCCAACGTCGGACTCGATATTGGTGCTGCGCCTGTTCTCAGATCACTGGTTCAGGCAGGCCACAGGCTGATCCTCAACACCATGCGATCCGACAGGCAGTGGAACAAGAAACAACAAACCGTACCCGACAAAAAAACCAATCTCCTGAATGATGCTATCGAATGGTTCCGGAAAAATAACATACCCCTGCACGGCATCCAGATCAACCCCGCACAGCTGACATGGACCACATCGCCAAAATGCTATGCGAATCTGTACATCGACGATTCCGCGTTGGGATGCCCGCTAAAGCATCAGCAGGAAATTTCTATCAGGCCCTTTGTCGACTGGGAGAAAGTAAAGGAGATGCTGATCGAGAAGGGTTTGATTGAAGCGGCAGCACCAACCGCACATCCCCATATGGCTTTAAGCCAAGAGATGCACCCTGACAGCATATCCCACTCGGCTCTAAGCTTTAAGCTGTAAGTAAAATAATCAGATAACGAATAACGATTAACGGCTGACGCGGGAGGCTTTGAACAAACCTACGCAAAGGCATACTTGACCGTGAGTGGCCGCCGGATTTTATAGGTTTTCTCCGGTGGGTTCCGATACTCGAACGAATGTGTAACCTTTAAGCCCCTGCGCAGCTTTTCAGCTACGGCGCATTCCATGCAGCTTTAAGAAAATGCAATCTGATAGCGAATAACGAATTACGGATATACGCCGACCCAATCACTTGTAGGACATAGCCACTGCGTTAGTAAAGCTTTTTTCAATCAAGGCACTCACCTCCTTCTGATAGCGAACCACGAATAACGGATACACGCCATCAGCTTTAAGCCGTAAAATATAAGACTGTAATCTGCTAACGAATGGTGGATTACAAATACACGCCAACACTTCTTTCACCTCCCCTCGTACACCTTACTCTCCTTCGCGTAGACATCCCGGAGCAATAACCGGCAATCTTTCGTCAGATAAAAAACCGGATCGGTGCGCGCACGGTTCTCCGGTATTTCAAACACAATCAAAAAATTATAATTATGAACTTTCCTGCATTTTACACCGACAATGCCGAAAAATCGATTGCCGGGAAATCCCTGACGGAAGATTTCCTATGGCACCCGACTGCAGAGGCCTGCGGCAAAAGGCCAAGCCCTAACAAAATACCTTATATACCAAAAACGCTTGCCTCAGCTCCACGCAAGGAAATAAAAAGCGGCGGGCGTGAAGTTGGCTTCATTGGTGCGGATCAACACCTTTTATGCGCCAATGTCGAGGGGAAATCAGCTGCTATATTTCTCTCGCTCAACGGCCAGTACGTTTTTCTGAATGTCGGCGGCCCGGATCGCGTGGGCGGTGTTATACCGGTCATTCCAGGTGCTTCTGAAGGCAAATACAAAATAAGAATTAACGGTCTTACCTTTATTGACTTTGATCGGGACACCGTCGTAAAGGGCTTCTGCTTCATAAATAGCCCCAACTCCATGGGAGCAACTGCCACAATAGCCACGGATTACATACAGGCCTTAGACGACTTATTTACCTCGAAGAGTCACGTTTCTTTGGCATCGGAAATCGTTATATGGACGTCGACTGAGTCTGATGTTGCTGTGACAACTTCAGACATTGGCAACACGCTTGCAACGAGTTTCGGTCACTATCAGAGGATTAGTGAGCAACAACCAGCATCGAAACCCCAACCTAAACCGGAGATTACTAAATCAAACGCTCCTCTGCAGGAATTTAAGCCAGGCGTTGTTAGGTTTGATCTGGATAGCAGAGACCTGGAAAATGCTCCCATCGCCGTTGCTCAGAAGCATGAAATCCACCTATGTGTGGAGACACTTGCTGTGCTGGAAAAGTCTCAGCATTGGCCAATTTTGCAGATATCGGAAAATACGCATTTCACGGGAGTTGATAGAAGGGAGACCGGTATCATCAACGCGGATGCCAACGCGGATGATTTATACGTGAAAGTTGGAGGACAGGCTGCGGCCGTCTTTATATTGATATCACCTCTGGGTTCAAACAATAAAACGTACTTTTTGTATAGAACGGAACACCCGGACGATCTCGTGTTCGGAGACCATATGGCTACTGATCTGGCCAATAAGATTGAAGCTGATTTGAAGCCATTTTTCCAGGAACAATATGTCGCGAAATGTTTCCTGGTGGTTGGCGCTACTGATGACCAGGCTGAAGTAAAGCTGTCCGAAGTCTACATGGACAATTTGTCCCGGATCTTCGAAAGGAGCACGGTGGCGGGAGACACACTCATCATGAAATGGCTCTCGAAATGGGGCTCCGTTGGTATAACGGTGAAGACTTCAGATAGGGTACAGGCAACAACCTTTGGTTTATGCCACCCGCTCCCAAATCAGATAAGGCAACCCGGATCGCCTGCAACTCACCCACATAACGATCCTTTTCACGAACCCGAGGACAATGAACACCTTCACGATCCTTTCATCATACAGCAGGGTGGGGAGGATGCCAACCTGAACTTTCAACTTCTCCGATTAGACACCACCGCTTCAGAAGCAAAATTCGGTGATAAGCCTGCAGCTGACGACAAGATCGAGATTTCTGTAGAGAACTTTGCGGAGTCTGCAGAAACTGAAACCAGGATCCCGTTTGTGCCGGAAACGCTCAGAGATTTCAAGAAGGTTGAGGGCGTTTGGTCTGACAGAGCTCCTGTACGAAAAGCCGTTGATAAGTCTGACAAAAAAGTTTCTGATAAAGGTAAAGAGGCGGAGAAGCTGGATATCGTGATTGAAAATCTATATGTAACAGGTGTTACGGGAAATTCCGCTGCTATATTTCTCTGGTTTTCGCCCCCGGAACCCCATGGCAAGTATGCCTTTTTTTGTGTTGCAAAAGATGCGAACGAGTTGTTTCAATTTACCAAGAATGACACGATAGCCGCATATCTTAATGACGAGGTTATTGTCGAGGGCTTCATTATGGTGAGAGACGCGTCGGTAGCCGGGAGTTATATAAATGCTTTAAATGGAATCCTTAGGTCGAGCAATCGTAAGTCAAGGATAATCCGATGGATTTCAGCATCGGGTGATGCTGCTGTAACGTTGACGGATTCAGATTTCGCTGTTGCTACAACTTTTGGTCACTACGCACCGGAGTATAGACCTGAATCAAAACCTTCGAAACCTGCTGCTGTTCAAAAAGTTGTTGGACCTCTTCCTTTCGCAATCGATTATCTGGACACCAGACATTCGGAGCGTCTGGTCAACTTCCGCAGTCTGAAGGATAATCAGATCTGTTCCCTGTCGGTTGAAAATTATGTAAAGCCGCAAGATGATGAGATACCATTTATACGAAGGAGCCAGGCGCAGAAACTTGGCGATCCTAAGAAGCCGGAAAATAGAGTGATCGATGGCTATATTGGCGATCCTGCCTTGTTTAAAGGGGCGATCCTTCCTAATTATTATTTTTCAGGAATTACCGGAGAATGTGCTGCTGTGTTCCTCGAGTTCATAAATCAGGGTGCAAATACCAGCACGTTTTTCTTCTGTAAAGCCAGGAGTGTTGCCGACCTCCGTAACTATGGCAACAGCTACTATGTGAAAGACCATCTGGTGAAGAACACCACCACCATCGTGAAGGGATTCTTTATGGTAAGTGACACTGTTCAGGACGAAGAGCCCTCGATAGCGGTCGATTACCTCGAAGCACTTGGGGATATCCTCAGATCCTGCGGCAGGGGATCGCGCATCACCCAATGGATTTCATCAAGGCCCGATGTTATTGTAACATCAGAAGTTGTTTCAAAAACAGACTTTAAAGATGAACCCAAAGCAGGTGAATCTGAAGCAGATAAACCCAAAATAATATTATCCGGGAAGCAAAGAACTTCCGTGAAAATAACCTACGGTCTCTATGAGCAAGAACAAGCAGCTCAAAAACCGTCCGAGAATTTCGTGAGTTTTAATTCTGTAGCTACCGAGAAAAATAACAAAGGATTTCAGCCAGGGATTATATGCTTTCCCAATGTGGAGAAATTTAAGGAACCGGAAAAAGGCAAGATACCTGTTGTTCTTCCGGATGAACTTGCCCAGAAGCTCGCACAACATAATGTATTATTCCACAATTTGCCCCCCCGGCCTGTATTTGGCATGCTTGGCTCGGATCCCATGGAGACGACTGCGATAGCCGGTTGGCTTGCAACAGGCGTTACAGGAAAAACGGCTGCGGTATTTCTGCTGTTCACAGATATTGACACGCATCAGAAAGGGTACTTTTTCACCAGACCACAGAGTGCAGATGTTCTGAGTCGTCAGTTTTATGATAACGACCTGAATAAATTGAACCAGAAGAATATTCTCGTACAGGGTTTCTGTATGGTGTCAGGCACAGATCCCGAATCGGATAGCGCGTACCGGAGTTTCTTATCCGGCTACTTCAATTTGTACTCGGAGGAGGCGGATAAACAACACTTCAAAGAGATTTCGCGCACCAGGGGTGACGTATTCACCGGCTTGCTGGCGGATAATATTGCGGCAACTGCGGTTGGCCAGGTGGCCGGTAAGATTAAAAATGCGGTTAGTGACGCGGCGAGCCAGACTGCCCAGGCAATCGGCGCCGCAGCAAGCTCGGCTGGTCAGGCAATCAGTACCGCAGGAAACAAGGTTGCTAAAGGGGCCAGTGACATGGTTAGTGCGGTCGGCGATGCAGCAGACAGTGCAGGCACCTATTTATACCAAAAGCTTGCCCTGAACATTCAGCTTTCGCGGGATATTGAGAGGGAACGTTTTGATAAGAAAGAACCTGAGGTGAAAAAGTCTGCAAGTCAACACGACGAGCAGCCTCAGCCTCAGCAACAGCGTACTCCGGTACCGGACCCACGCGTGAACATCATTTTCTGGACAGCAGAAGAAGGTGATGTCGCGGTAACACTGCAGGCTTTCGATAGTGTGCCCCGAACATCTTTCGGTCACTATTCTCTGTCACGCCGTTACAAGTTGCCAAAACCCAAATCCATTCAGAAAGCCGGCTCATTGAACATTTATGATCTGGATACCACGAAGGTTGATGATCAGGTGGATCTCAGAAAGCTGACAATCAGAAATCAGCCCATTGCCGCGTTCGCACCATGTGTGTTGCATTTCGGGATGCCGGAAGAAGGTATAGAGATACCGATCATACCAGCGGAGGTGACGAAGGACGGTCAATTTTCGAAAGCGCCGTTCCGGACGCATGGCAGGTTTGACGCAGGTTTTACCAACCTGTGGGTCGATTGCGTTGGCGGAACTTCCGCCGTCATATTCCTGGTGTTCTCGAAACCGGATAACGCGGAGAGGGATTTCCTCTTGTACAAGACGAAGAATGTGAATGAACTGACAGGTTACCTTAAGAGTGACATGGGCCCGAAAATTGAAGGAGAACCGGTTCTTGTGCAGGGGCTTTTGGTGGTAAGCGGTGACAATCCCGAATCGGACAAGGCGTACATAACTGCGTTGGGCAAAATCTTCAACTGGCAACTTCTTGACCAATCGGGAATAGTTAAATGGACGTCGAAAAAAAATACGATCGGTATAACCGTAACAACTTCCGACGGTGTGCCGGCAGGGACTTTTGGTTACTATCAACCTCCGGCAGCAGCATTGTCCGCGCTGCGGATTTCGACAACAGACGCCAGAGAATATGAAAAAGAATACGTAACCAATGAGATGCTTCTCCGTGACGTGGATTCCGAAGGAATACCATACTACTGTTACAGCCTGGTAAACCGTTATTTCGGCAATACGCTTTTTATACCCAGGAAGGAAGTGGCCGGGGCGAACTTCAAAAAAATAGTTGTCCGGGAGACCGGTATCATTGGAGAAGGACGCACCTCGCATCCTAATTTGTATGCCACTGATATTAAGGGTCAATCTGCAGCCATATTTCTGCTGTTCATCAGTCCTGATATTGTGTATCAGGATGAAAAAGGAAATCGAAGCACTTCATGGTCGTGGGATCCGGAGAACGAGCATAAGCCTGTTCAGCCTGCGAACGTGACGTACTATTTTTATAGAACGAATAGTGTAGACGACCTGCTTCATTACTATAACACAGAGCTTAAACAGTATTGCAAGCCGAATATTATTGTAAAGGGTTTTTACATGGTAAGCAATCCTGACGTTGCCAAAGTTTACAACCGCGCCCTGACCAATATTTTCAAAAATAACCGGCGAATAGTAGTGGATGAACCGCTCGAGCCCTGGGGCTGGGCCGTTACGGCACGTGAACTGTACCTGAGGGCTAAAAAGATAATTGTGCCTGCGTACGGATGGCCGTCGGAAGGAGTCCTGGGCATGGGTAGTCCGGCTGTGGGGGGAGTTGAACCTAAAAACCAACCTCAAATGGCAACGAGTTCTATCAGGTATCGTGCGTTCTGGCGGTTGGTCTTTTACACGCTTACCAGTCCTCTGTGGATAGCAGGCGGAGTCGCTCAAGCGTTGGAAGAACCTGTTACCAGGGCCTATCGCGCCACCCTGAAGCCATTGGGTAAAGCTATCGGGGGTGCAGTCAACAAAGTGCTCGACAAAGGAATTGAGGCATTGTCGCCTCCGGGCGCCGACTATTCCTACCTTCTGTACAATCAGGTCACCCGTAAATATGTGCCTGCAACTGAAGACTACATTGAACAACTGCCGGAAAATCCCGCCGAGACCAACTGGGTTCCTACATCGGAGCTCCTGGAATGGATCTCGGAAGAAGGTGATGTTGCCGTAGTGCTGGAGCAAAACGATAATGGTCTGCCCATAACAAGCTTTGGCCACTATCTGAAGGTTAAGAACTTGCTGGAGGCCGAAATTGATCCAAAAATCCAGACGTATGACCACGAGGTAATACCGCGGGATTCCAGCCAATCTCCGATTACCTACGTTACCGTGGACACAAGACAAGATGAAGAGCAGATTGTCGACGATTCTGGCCTGGATAATATCGTTGAAAGCAAATTCAATGCGTCCAAGTCTGAGTTTTTATGTTATCCGGAGTTGCTCTATCCGGTTTCAAAAGTGTTTCAGCGGCCAGACCACGGTAAAATACCATTTTTGCCGAATACAGCGGTGCCGGTCAAAGGCAACCGGATGGTGGCTGACCTTAAACCGAATATGAACAACATCTATGTAGACGGGATTGTAAATAATGCTGCGGCGATATTCATCTTTATACATGATCCTGTGAAAGATGTATGGAAGCTTTTCGTTTATAAAACGAAAGATCCGAAAGATCTGGCATTTTATGACCCGCAACATAACGACCCGAAAAAATTCAGCGACCAGGCGAAGGAGATTGAGAAAGACCTGGAACCATATCGCAAAAAAGATTTTATCGTGCGGTGTCTTCTCGTGGTAAGCGGTAGTACTGAAGCTAAGTTCGATAAAATCGTAAATGAGTTGACGGGAGGGTATGTTACTGCGCTGTCGGATATCTTTAAAAACAATGCTGAGGGATCGGCCTTAGTCTTCTGGAAAGCGAGAATACCGAATGCCGGAGTCACCCTGAATACCGAGAACGGATGGCCCAGTGGAATTATCGGTCACTATTGGGGTAAGTTCGCCGGAACAATTTCAAAGGTACAACCACAGGAGCTGAGAATATCTTCGGCAAAGAGTTTTGGCTTGCATGTAATTGACATCAACAACACAGTTACCCAGGACAAGCCTACCGTCAGTAATAAGTTTGTTTCCATATTGGCGGGAATCGGAAGGGAGGGCATATCCGTCAGTCCTAATTACTCACCGGTACTACCGCTTGGGACTGTAGCGCCGTACGTTGCAGCGCCGGTTAAGCCAGACCCGGCACACTTTCCTGACGGCACGCGCTATGAACAAATCATGAAGACTCTGCCTCCTTCTACGGTACCGGATATCTCGGTATCCGAGTTCCACAACTTCAAAAAGGTAGTGGTCGGCCAGGAATGGGTTAAAGGCAGCTTTACAATGGGCAAAGGAGGTATACAGGGATTGTCATATCCTGGCCTGTTTACTGCCCGGGTCACGGGTAACTCTGCAGCTGTTTATATCAACATCATAAATTCGGACAAGCCAGGCTATTTCCTTTTTTGTCATACCACGGATTTGCACGACATGAATAAATGCCGGGACCTGGTAACGTCGCTTATTGAGAAGGATTCGATAGTGCGGGCCGTCATCATGGTCAATGGCAGTGTGGCTATACTCGGCAAGTATGTTACCGCGCTGCAAAACATTTGTTACGGTGCAGAGAAGATACTTGACGGGGTGGATACATCACCACTCGGTGTCGCTGACAAAAATTGGTATATTTTCGCCTGGGCTACGAAGGCAAATGACCGGGGATGTAATTTTGGCGTAGACATCAAAACCGGACTTTTCGGCAGTTGTCCGCCCGAGTTTTTTAGTCCAATGCCGAAGCAGGATAAAGTGCCGCAACAACTCGTGGAACACAAGAAAAGGCAACCACTACCGCCTGCGCCAGTGCCATTACCAGGCGGGAATTTGAGTGAGGCATCTGACGTAAGTGAAGATCCGCTTAACAGCGATCAGGACGGAAATAAGTCTTCTCAGAACCAGGATAAGTCGAAGCCGGAACCGAAACCGGAACCGAAGCCTGAGGTGGATCCAAAACCTGAGAAACCGGTTCCAGATCTTCCGCCTCTTCGCGGGAAAACGCGCCTTCCAAAAAGTCTTCAGACCCCCCGCAACGAGGGTGAAGACGACAAGGAGATTGAGCTTAAACCTATGAAGCCGGTAATCACCAGTACAACACGCAAAAGCTCGGAGTCGGATTCATCGTCTGATAGTATAGATGGGAATGACAATTTAATCAAGCCTGAAAGAGAGGTGACATTTGTCGAACCTAATAAGCCGGACAAAACCGGTAAAGGTGTACCACGGGAAAAATCTGTTGGTCTCGAATCATCATTTGAAGGAGACGTCAGTCAGATTGAATCGCCACCAAAGCCTGAAAACAAGAAGGGTCAACTTAAGACGAACGTTGTAGGACCGGTGGTGATTACTACCAATTCAAAGCCGGGGAAGGAGAGTGATCCAAAACCTTCAGCGAAAGGTGGTGACATGTCTGGGAAAAAAGGAGGAAAGCCCAAACAACAACTTAAGCCCGATCCTAAGTCCGATGAGCTTAAGAGGGAAGATTCTACTACGAAGGTTGATCCGTCTTCAGCGCCGAAGCCAAATAGTTCGAGTCAGACCGAGCCAAAGAACTTCGGTAATGATAAAGGAGGAGAGCACTTCTGATGACCATCCTTGACAAGCCAGTCCGCAATAGTCATAAGTGATACGAGTCCTTGAAGCCCATCGGAGTCTATAAATTCCGACAACGACAGGACTACGGCACCGATAACTATAGCGATTAATTGAGAGACACACCGCGCCAATTCATTGGGCGGTGTGTTTTTTCTTTGTAAAAAGTCAATGGCTGAACGGTTCGATAGTCAATGGAAAAACAGGAGTGAAATCATCAATGAGTCAATGGTAATTATCAATGGAATGCGGTGAGGCGAAAGCGTGTTTGAAATTTCTCTTCGCACTAACAACCGTTCTTCACCGCAGGAACCTGAATATGAAAATAAGTCAAACCACTCCAGCGGTAAACACATCGAACATTTTCCCATTGACAATTGACAATTGATCACTGACTATCATCCTCCCGCGTTGAAACTCCATCCGTTCGCGTAACCACGTTTGTAGTATCCATGACAATCTTTGTGGCGGGTTTAATGATGAGCTACACAAAAGACTGGGGTTGGCTCGTGGGTGACGTCTCCTTTTCATTTTTTGCGACGCACCCACTTTCTTTAAAGGTCAATGGAACTGAAGATTGAAAATTATCTATGAGTCGGCTGGTCAAATATTCTTTGTCGCGGGCTATCTTTTCCTCTCGCATCAACACGTATTGCATCACGGGAAAAACATCGTCTGAGTTGAGGATCGTTATTTTGCGACGTTCCGGGAGTCTTAGCGTCATTACTGAATGTGATTCACAATAAAAACAGTCACAGCGCCGGGCAAAGCAAAATCGCGACGGCGACCGATTTAAAAAGAAGATAGAATTTAGTAGTTAGAGGTTGGTAGTCGTTCATCAGCCCGGACAGAGAATCCAGGCATTCAACTCACCGGCCCCCGTTACCTTCCAACTGACCATTGAAAATTTTCCCATTGATCACTGACCAATTAGTAAGTAAGTCTTTTCCCGTAGACATTGCTTCTTTTCGCGTAGACGCCTAAGACGCTCGCTGATGATCTTTGTATCACTTCTTTTGAAGGAGATGCCAGCAAGTATAAAATGCGAGCGTCTTACCATCAAATAGAATATACATATACGGATTCGGAGAGAATCGAATTTAGAGGGAATGCGGAATGCGCCGGGTTTATAGGTTTACCGGTGCGTTCCCGCATTTTTTCATCCATAACGAAAACCGGTCCTGAATACGGGAAAGCCCCGTCTTCGAACGAAGATCATTTCTGATTCCACAATATCCTATCACAAATACACAGGCACTACCATGCGAATTTTTAAGATAAACAGCAGAACAATTGAACACAAACTTCTCAACATCGGCGGTGTCGTCGATACGGACAAATGTTATCCGTCCGTCAATAAAATTGAACCGCAGGAAAATGATAAAATTCCTTTCGTTGCTAGATCTTCCTTTGACAAAAGCGACGCTATTGAGGTAAAACCCCGCGGGAAGGTTACCGGCGATTTTTCCGCAGACTTTAAAGGTTTATATGCCGAAGGTATTACCGGATCTTCTGCTGTTATATTCCTTTTATTCCCGAAGGCGGGCGAAAATTCTAAAACTTTTTTTTGCTATTATACCAATAAGCCGGAAGATTGGCGCGATCACGTTGCCGATCTGATACTCTCTATCAAAAGAGACATGACGGTGCAGGCTGTTATCATGGTAAATAACGACGATGACAGGTTGCTTAATGCTTATGCCGATGCGGTCGGGATAATACTCCGCGGCGCCTCCGACCAATCGTGCATGTTCGAGTGGTACACCGTGTGGGATAATTTTTGCATCGTGCCTTCGGGATTTTTCGGTCACTACTACGGGAACGACATTGATATGCATAAAAAAACTCCGCCGGTGTCTCCCGTGGTTCAAGTCTCCGAACAAAAAGAACTTTTTGCACCTCTCGATCCCGATGAGCAGCTGATAGAAGGCAGCACCTATCAACTGAAAGTTCATCAGAGCGGCGTTTCGGGCAGCGTATCGAATAGTGATAATTATCGGACTTATGACAGCACCCTGAGAAAATATTTCAGGCAGCCTTTTGCCAGTTACCAGGAAGGCAATCTTGGCGTTATTCTCCGAGCCATGCGAAGCAAGAGTGTGGTGGAAGGTTTCCCCTGGGTTTTCAGGGCACACCCCTACCGGGAGCAGGAAGGAGAAAAATCGATAACACTCACTTTGCTTGCAAATAATGATGTTGCCTGGAACAAGATTTCTGATAACAAGTTATCCGACATCTGTTATATCGATCTCAATGAGGGCAGACCATCGGGTATTGTTGGAAACGACTATCTATACAAGGGCTTACCCTCCGTTATGATCGGTGTCTTTCTCAAAAAGAATAATGTATATCTTTCTTACAGCTTTTCCCTGATGACTGATTCCGGGGCATTGGTGAGATCGAACCCTTATCAGTTTTTTCCTTCCGCTGTTGTAGGTCCATCGATGAAAGATCATGAGGCGGAGATTCTGATAATTTGCCATCTGGACAGCAGGGAACAGATGCAAAACATTCTGAGAGCGATCAATTCAGCGTTTAGCAGTAAATTCGAAAAAACGAGCACATTGTGCTGGACTGTGTACTCGAACAAGTTTGCTGTTTCGGTTACATCCGAAAGCATCACATTCGGGTGTGATATGGAGTTTTGGAGAAACCGGATTAAAACAAAAAATCAGATCTCCGAGTCAAAAGTAACGGCGATCTCCAACAATCAGGGAAGAGGCATTGAAATCTGCGGAAATCTGATGGAAGTAAATGCCGGCAGCACAAGAAGTTCCCTGCCTCAGCTCGCGCCCATCGGAGGAGTAAAACCTGAAACTAAGCTTACGTTGTTTTCTGCCTTTACAAATGGGACCCATGTAAAAATTCCTGATGTTCAGAGCGACACATCAGACGGTTGCCTCACATTGCTATACGCTCAGGATTCATATTACTTTGGTTCGAAACAGTCGAGCATTGTTTTTGGTGAGCTTGATGAAAGCAGCATTCTCATCATAGCGCTTCAGCCCGAGAGAAACAATTACCCCGGCAAATCGCCGGGCCCGGGCAATACGTTCGAAAAAATATTGATATTCCATACTACCCAGCCTATGCTGGAAATGTTGTGCAGAGAATCTAAAAATCCGATAAGTGCAGGAGATCTGGCGAGAATAACGCGGATAAAGCAGCGCATCTCAGGATCAGTAACATTACCGGAGCTTTGTTCGTTGCTCTTTGTAAAATACAATTCCGATAGTGGTTATCAGCAATGGAATAGCCAATTGCTGGAAATGATTTCCGTCCATTTCAACACGATATTGTCGTCAGGAAAAATTTCCAATGACAGAATAACAACTTTTGTCACCACGCAAAAACTCTTCA
Organism: uncultured Chryseosolibacter sp.; assembly: GCA_966095595.1. GTDB lineage: Bacteria > Bacteroidota > Bacteroidia > Cytophagales > Cyclobacteriaceae > Chryseosolibacter. The sequence goes on from CBHTUB010000004.1 coordinate 35,095, forward strand.
GCTTTAGCGTATACTGTAATCAGCCGGCCAATTGTATAATACCCGTTGGCATGTTCGGAGCATTCGGAAAACCTTTTACCGATGCCTGTAATCTCAACCCTTCTACATACAAAGTCAGCCTGAATATGTAGGAGAAAGTAAATCGGCTTTAAGTTCAGAGATATAAGCTGTAAGACAACCTGGTGTGCTTACGGCTTGTATCTTAACTTGAATTTTGATTGTTAACTCCTGCAACTACAAGTAGCGAAGCACATAAATTTCTATACCCGTAGCACCGGCTGCCGACCGCCATCGCCTGCGTTGTGTCTCTTCGGTTATGCCGGTCGACAGACAAATCAATTTTTCATTTGAGATTGCCCATTGCCGCGAGAGAGTACAGTTATTTCGGCTAAGCGTCAACGTCATTCGAAAAGCCTCCTTGCGTAGCGCTGGCTCCTTCCTGCGTAGCTGCCTTGCCACTTTGAACAGCAATCTTTGTCATGAGATTGGAGAGTCGCAATAATACGCGTATCCCTGTTGTAGCAAGATGTTTCAAATACTAGCGTTAACCATGTATTTTTTTCTGACAGAACTAAACAAGGTTCAACTTCCAGGTGCGACGAATGGCATTCCAATCCCGGGATCCGAACACGCCTTCAATACGACACAGTTTCTCAATAAACTACGAACGAGCTACGATACTTACAGCGATTTTATCACAAAAGAAGAATTCCAAAGGTTCGTGATCACCTTTCAGCCCTACGCGGATTGTCTGGTGGATGAGCGTGGCGCCGAGTTCTTTTTTTGTGTTCGCATCTACGAATCAAAATTTCACTCCGGATTTGAAGACGAGCGTGACATGTGGTGGGAAAGAACGCTGGAACATCTCACGCCGGACTCATTGTTTTGCCGGCACTTCGATCTCCGTAAGGATTTCATCGTGGCCTCCTCCCGCCGGCTCGGCGCATACAGAAACGCCATGCTGTCTCTTGCGCCTCCGGGTTGGTTTCAGATCGAACACACCTACGATTTCCTCACAACACTTCAAAGAAGGTTTTACGGTGAGCAGCTCGGCCCTGCCCTTCGAAAGGCGATAGCAAGCATGCAGCTAACGAAGACCGAAGTGGCAAAGATCTGCTTTGATGTTTTTCAAAAAAATATTCCGCTGGGTTTGATAGTAAAGCTGCTCGAGGTGGCAAGGAATAATCCCAGCATCGACAGCCAGTTCCTCCTTTGCAGGGAGCTGTTCTTTGATGAGATAAAGCACTCTTTCGTCAGGTGCGCCGGCTTGTCATTTGAAAAAGTTTGGGCCGATGTTTCCGACACGGATATACAGAGCCTCAAGGGAAGCTTCATCGATCTGCTGCTGAATGTTTTCGAGTCTCCCGATCTTCTCGGCAAGCGCCTTCAACGCACCGTAGAGCTGCAGAGGGAAGTCTATTGGTGGGCACATCGCAGACGCACACGGATCGCATATCTGCGCATGGTGGAAGGACTTCGCTCCGGATTTCCGTTCGGCTTTTTGGGCGAACAAACCAGGAAGATACTTACAGAGCAATCTGTTAAAAACCCACCTCTTAATCTTTAAACACAAATTATCTCAGGATTATGCTATTTAAATACAGCAGCAGGCTCATCGAGTTGTCGAGACAAAACACCTTCAGGGTTATTGACAGCGACAAGATCTACCCCGTAGCCGGACAGAATCCCGGGTCGGTGCAAGGTAAGATTCCGTTCGTAGCGAAGACTGAGAATCTGACAAAACATCGCCTGACATTCTGTGAGCCTGGTATGTTGATGTCGGGTGACCTTACCCATTGGGAAAGTGCAGGATTATTCACGGGCAAGGTTCGCGATAATAATGCAGCCATATTCATCAAAGCCCCCTCAAGCAACAGTAAAATCCACTCGCGGTTTTTTTTCTTTAACGCCTGTGGCTATGGTGAACAGGAACTTCATGCCTGTGGTGAAGCGTTGAAGGTGACCATACAGGATCCGAAGAAAGCACACATCATAATCATGGTCAGCAATAAAAATTCAAGCTCGCTTTTTTCCGCATACGTGGATTTCCTTAAACACATTTTGGGAGAACATATCGTTAAAGCGCATATTTTTTTATGGGAAACCGATTGGGATAATTTTGCAGTGATACTCAAGGATATAATTCCTGGCACTCCGGTTGGGTCCTTCGGTCATCACCCGAATCCGGTCGCAGCATATCGCGAGCTTTTTCAATAGATCTGTTTTACGTCCGAAAGATCTTTGAGTTTGAAATCTTCCGGCGTAGACCATCCATCTTTTTGCGTAGCTGCCTTGTCCGGATGTGGGATGATATTGCACAAGCCAGAGGGGCAGTTTCGCGAACGAAGCGGATCGCTCACCTCGTATCAATTTTTTAAGCACTCAGCCATCAAAGCATGTACTATTTTTTAACATCTCGAAATCAGCTTGTCCTTCCCGATACAAGCATAGCCAGGATCAATTCGCACTCGTTCGATACGGCAACTTTTATTGAGAAACTAAAAACGACTTATCCGGTATATAGGGAATTTGTGAAGGACCGTAATGTCTTTGAGAGGCAGGTGGATGCGTTTGCATGGTTTGCAGACAGGCTTTACTGGGAAGCAGAAGCAGAGTTTTTTTTCAACGTGCGACTCTACGAAAGTGTATTTCATCGGGAGTTCGATAGAAATCGCAGCAACATATGGTCAAAGTCCGTCCGACCATATATTTCCAAAAATGATTTGAATGAGCAGGCGTCAGAAAGCATGAATCAGTATCTGCGATCACGCGCGTCTCGCTTCCCCCCTGCGTTGATGCGTATAGAGTACGACTATCATTTCCTGGCCTTAACCGAAAGGCGATATTTTATCGATATGACCGGTCGGCTGCTTCAAAACAGAGTTGAATCTACGGGCCTTTCCGAAACGTTGCTGGCTCATGACGTGCTGGGGTTTTTTCAAAAAAACATTCCGGTGTTGAAGCTGCTCGGTCTTCTTGACGCAGCAAGTGGCAATCAAAAAGCCGACTACGTGTATCTTCTTTGCAAAAAGCTTTTCTTCGACACTGTAGTAAGCGCATGGGCCGAAGCTGATTCTCATTTTGAGAAAGTGTGGAGCGATATCGAAGATCCGCGTACCCAGTTGCTCAAGGGCGGATTCGTCGATCTCCTGACTGGACTGTTGAAATCGCCAGAGGCAACACGTGATAAGCTCGAGGTCTTTATAAAAAGCAGTGTCAATTTATTCCATGGAATTCTGGAGCAGGATAAACGGGGAGCATATCTGTACATGGTCGAAGCGCTCCGGTCCGGATTTCCATTCGGCAGACTGGGAGAAACGACGAAAGAACAACTTGGCAAGATGGATCTGTCCGAAAGATTCTCATACTTATCAAGCAACATTACCCCGTTCGTCTGATGCTTCAACAGAACTCTTAACTACTAGCTCGCTTCACCGGAATCAATACTACCTGGTATGTATCATTTTTTAAAATCAGAAAACATACTTGCGCTTCCCGATACAAGCGTTTTCGCTATTCAAGGTCACTCGTTCGAAACGAAAGCCCTTCTTGAAAAGATAAAATCTGGTTATCCGGCCTACAAAAATTTTATCAAAGACCGCAAGCAATTTGAAATCAAGGTCGACGCCTTCGAATGGTTTGCCGACAGGCTTTACGATGAGGAGGAGGCTGAATTTTTTTTTAACGTACGACTCTACGAATCGATACACCATCCCGACTTCGATGAGAAGCGAAGAACTTTATGGTTACAAGCTGTAAAACCCCTGCTGTTCGATGGTCACCTGAATGAAAATATGGAGGACTTCAATCGCTACCTGCGGTCAAGGGTGTTTCTTTTGCCCCCGGCGTTGATACGTGTCGAGTATGACTATCACTTTCTTGCTTTGATGGAAAGAGGATATTATAGGGGTGTGATCGATCAGGTGCTTCATAACAGACTGGAGTCTACCCAATTGTCGGGAACATCGCTGGGTATAGACGTGCAGAGGATCTTCAAAAGGAATATCCCATTGACAAAACTCATTGATCTTCTCGATGCAGCATACAAAAACCGGGAAGCTGATCATCTCTACTTCAGCTGCCGGAACTTGTTTTTCGACGCGATAAAAAATACATGGTCACAGTTCCGCGATCGGTCATTTGAAGAAGTGTGGAGTAACACGCAGACGCCAGCTATTCAGATGCTTAAAGGAGGATTTATCGACCTGATGATTGCGGTGTTCAGGCTCGCCGGCGTTGCACGTGACAAGCTTGAAGCTTTTATAAAGACTTCTGCGAAATTATTTTTCGTATTCCGGAACAAAGATATACATGAGGCCTACTCGCGCATGTCGGAGGCGTTGCGAACAGGATTTCCTTTTGGCATGCCTGGCGACAGCACGAAACGACAACTGAAAACCGATCAGTCTCTTCCGCATGAGCCTCTTGTGCTGCATGATCGCTCCAATTATTTTGTTTTCAGAAAAAACGAACATAATTAGGGCTTCATTTTTAACGCAGGCCGTTGACCCTGACGTTAAGATTCACAACTACTAAGGCCTTGTCTCGCGCCTACGATCGTGAGGATTTTCGGCATTTATAAGATTCGCGTAGCAAGAGTTCATTCACAAATCTCTCCGCGTAGAGATTCGCACTTTTTACGTAGCTGCTCCGGCAACTGATGTTATGATCTTGGTGCAGGGATAAACCAAATCAGGCATGTGCCGCATTTTGAACATCTGGGTTGATATCCATGTGTTCGATGCGCCGTGCTGCCAACGGCCCTTTACGAAATCAGATTCTATGTCAAATAACTAAGCCCCCAACTAACCAGACTATGTATTACTACATGCTAAAACCGGGATCATACGACACTGAGCGAATGTCCGTATTCCCCCAACGAACAATAGAATTTTTCAACCGATTCAAATCATTGTACGTGAAGTACAAATCCTGCGGCATCACCGAAGAAAAATTCGAGATCTGCCTGAAACAATTTCAACCATACGCGGAACGACTCAGCGATACAAGCACAGAGGATGCACTCGAGTTCAGGTTCGGCGTCTTCCTCTATGAATCGTTGCGCCATCCCGAATACGAAGCGTTGCGTGCTGACCTTTGGAGAAGAACCACCGAAGGATGGCAGAGCGACTTTTCAACGGGCAACAGGACCAGATACCACGGTTTTTGGGAGTGGTACAAATATTCATTAACTATCTTTCCTCCCGACCTGTGTCCCGAAATGGAAATATATGAATCCTTGAGTGGGCTGTTGCGGGTGACGTATCCATCCATGCGAAAGCAGCAGGAGCAATGGCTAAATGCGTTGCCTGTTGATAAGGGCCTGAAGAAGGATGTTTTTCCTTTTTTTATTCAGAGTATTCCTGCATTCAAAATAAAGAAAGCTTTTACGAACATCACTCCAGCCCTTGATACGCGCATAGTCTACGGCACTTGTGAGAAAGCATTTTTAGAATCACTTGCCGAGGTACATCATCCAATACATCAGGTGAAACCTGCAGAAAGAAAGCTTGCCGACATATGGAGTAAGTGCGATTTCAATATCAGTGTTTGGAAGTTAAGATTTTTTGAAGCGGTGAGCATGTGCTTTGGCATGCGCAATGCTGACGAGATCAATACGACACTAAAGCATCTTACTGATTCATATGAAAAAGAAATTCAGCGATCAACGGTGCACGTGTATCGGCACATTGAGGAAGCGCTTCAGTCCGGTTTTTACTTTGGAAAATTAGGAGAGACAACGAGGAAACATATGGGATCGCTGCGGCCTTTGCCGAATATTACCGACCTCAAAATAGAGTCGGCTACCGAGCCACAGAATACAATCCAGCTGCCTGCGTATAAGCCTGCGGAAAGTTGTAAGCGGCGAACTCCATCGACAGCATCACAAAAGGAATGTGCATGAAATAATGTAAAGCTGACAGAACAGCGAAGTTGTCATCGGATGATGGTAGGTGCGACCGCGAATAACTTCAGGGAACGAGGCATGAAAGATGCCCAAAAAGGTTGGAGAGGCATCGCTGGCTGATGGCGGCTTAGTTTTAAACCGATGCCGTTTCGGAGTTTTATAAGATATTGGTGAGAACACCGTCGCAGACACTGAATGTATGGGTGAGGGAGGATTGATACCAAAAGCAAAAAGCTCTGATTCTTCAGAGCTCTTGTTTGTACCCCGGACGGGAGTTGAACCCGTACAGCCATTACTGGCCACAGGATTTTAAGTCCTGCGTGTCTACCAATTCCACCACCAGGGCGAACCATTTCAAATTTCAGATTTCAGGATCTCGGATTTAGATCCGGAAGGCTCTAAAAAAACAACCCCTCTCCGTGGGAGAAGGGTTATTCTGAGCGGGAAACGAGACTCGAACTCGCGACCCTCACCTTGGCAAGGTGATGCTCTACCAACTGAGCTACTCCCGCTT
>CBHTUB010000005.1:0-37830 GCA_966095595.1 uncultured Chryseosolibacter sp.
AGGTAAAGCCGCGAATTTTTTTCAGGGTATTTTGGACAAGATCAACACTATTCAGTATTCCTCGAAAAAAGATTTTAAAGTTAAGCGAAGACGTCGCGGAAAAAAAATCTATGTCGACCGTGAGCAGGAGCTTGAGCAGATATTACCATGTGCTGCTGAGAAAAAGCGACTCTCAGAATATGAAAAAAAGTATTTTGATTTGATCATGACCGATCAGAAGCGACGTGTTTGGGTTTATCAGTTTCGGGAGCCATGGCGTTATAAACTCAAGATTGAGCAGAATATTATCAAATGGGTGAAAATTAAAGATTTTGACCTTGAAAAGAGGCGGGCAGAAATCCGTCAATATCTTGATCAAAACCATCTCTGGCCGAAGATGCTGAAAGTTGTCTATGGTCGGTATCAATGGAGGCAGCGATATTTCTGGGGTGGCGACTTGTCAAAATACAAATACGACCCGCTGAAAAATCGGTCTTTTGCCGATATTCTCAATGAATATCTGCCGGAAGAAGAGCTGTGTATTTTAAAAATCGAAAACCCTCGGAGATCGAGGGTTTCTTTTTTCTGTTCAATGACGGCTTTGTGTTTTACGTTTCAGAAAATGGTGTGTATTCCTGTGAAGTATATCTTGCGCCTCGAGACGGGAAGGCCTGATGTTTGGGTTACTTCCAACGCATTAAAAATCACTGTCGATATGATTTTACGCATTAAAACTTATTCCAAAGTTGCCCACAGTGCTCCCGCCTGAGAGGTGTTGCCTGAGCGATAGAGCAGCAAGACCGCATTCCCGATGATATGATCGCCTTTGATAAATCCGTATTGTCTCGAGTCCAGTGACCGATCAAAATTGTCGCCAAGGGCATAGTAATAGTCATTCTTGAATGTATATGTAGTCGCTGCCTTGCCGTCGATCATGAATTCACCGTCTTTGTGTTGCACGCCGCAACCTTCGTCCAATAAAATGGTTTTGTGATAAATGATGTAGTTCTTTTCATTTAAGGGAATTGTCATCCCCTTTTTTGGGACCAGGAGGGGTCCGATGTTGTCGATGTCCCATTGGAGCTCAGCCTCATTGTTAAAAATATTTTTTGAAGACGAAGGCCGGAATCTCGGCGAGACATGAAGCGAATCGATGAATGAAGCTTCTGAAAAACTATTCGCCTGCTGTAAAGTCAGGAGGGCGAACCAGGCCTTCTTGCCATTATCATAGTACGACTCCGTTTTGTTTTTAATGAGACGCTGATAAAGACTGTCGATGTTGTTTGTCCAGACCTGGTACATCCGTTTCGATAATGCGGGTTCGGCAACATGCTCATGCCCCAGATACAATTGTGCGCCACTTATGGTTATCGTATCTCCTGGAATAGCCACGACGCGTTTGATGATCGGACGACGTTCCGTCTTTAACATAAACAACACTATGTCATTTCTTGTAATCGCGCGCATCCCATTCAGGCGGTCATTATAGCCCGGGATCTTGTAAGGAAGAAGCGGTCCATAATTCAGCTTGCTGACAACGATTCGATCACCCTCCAGCAATGTTCCCTCCATTGACGCACCCTCGACTTTATAAACTTCAAGCACAAAGACCCTCAACAGGATCACGATACAAAAGATCACGATCAGCATCACCAACCCTTTCGCTGTGTTTCCCATGGAATCCGATCTGAGGATCGGCAGGACGAGGTATAGGTATATCAGCAAGAGTATGCACATTAAAATCCCTGGCCAAATGAGGCCGGTTGCCAGCGAGGTGAGCACGGAGGGAATGCCTGCAAACAATAATCGTTTCATCGTATTGACTTCCAATTTATCGCGTACTTTTTACATGTTCAACATCGTTCCTGCACCTGGTGAACTTTTCTACTGCCGGATCCCTGATCGGTTCGCCGATATTGCCTTCACCTCCTGAATATCGGAGAAGGTATCGACGAATTCCATATCTTTAGAGGTATTTCACGGTAAAATGAGGCGGGTATTTCTCAATTCTTTCTTTTTTTTCATTTGCACAATCTGCTGCGCGCAGGAGCAACTGGATAGTCTCATTGAAGTGCTGAAAAAAGAAATAGCTCAGCAGGACGTTTATGTTGCCCGCAAGAAAAATCGTATCGCATTACTGCACGAGAGGCTTAAATCAGCAAGAACTGCACGAGCGTCGTTCGACATTTACAATAGTCTTTATCATGAATACAAAACATTTGTCAACGATTCGGCTTTCAGGTATGCGCATAAACTGATTCAGGAGTCGCATAGGATCGATGATAAAGCGAAGATCGGGTACTCTCACCTGAAATACGGATTTACACTGTTGTCGGCAGGAATGTTCAAAGAGACTTTCGATACATTGAAAGCTGTCGACATCTCTGTATTGCCCGACACTTCCCTTGTCGAGTACTACAGGTTGTCGGCGCGTGCCTACGCTGACGTAATGATCTACAATAACAATAAATACTTTACACCTGTTTACAGGGGCTACTATTTACAACACATGGATTCGGCTCTGGCGCACAGCGAACCCGATAGCTATGTGTATTACTACCTTTTAATAGTAAAGAATCTCCATCTGAAAAATTATGAAAAAGTTCTGGCTCTCGGAAAAGAGCTCGAGACGAAACATAAACTCACCTGGCCGCAATATGCAGTGTTTCACTATGACATGTCGGAAGCCTATCTCAATCTCGGCGACCAGATAAAAGGACTCGAACATCTGGCCCTGTCCTCGATCTCCGACGTTCGGGGTTCTGTCAAGGAAACTGCCGCCATGTATACGCTTGCGCGCTTGCTGCATGAGCGTGGTGATTCTCAGAATGCTTACGTTTTTATACAACAGGCGTTGAGTGATGCGGAATTTTATGGTGCGTTGCAGCGACAGGTCGAGATCAATTCCATTTTGCCATTGATCGCGGCGGCGCAGCTTCACAGTGTCGAGGAACAGCGCAAACGCTGGATTACCTATTCGGGCGGAATCACGTTGATCGTCGTGATGGTGATTGTTTTTTCTCTCATTATATATAGGCAGCTCAAAACCATTAAATCCGCAGAGGTACGGATCAAAGAGGCTAACCATCGCCTCAGGGAATTCAACGACAAGCTGGTGGAGGCGAACAGGATCAAGGAGGAGTATGTCGGCTATTACTTTAATATGACCACCGACTATGTCAACCGCATTGACAACCTGCGCAAGCAGATCATGAATTATCTCGTGAACGATAAGAAGAAGGAGGCCCTCGCCTTGCTTGGTAAATACAATCCCGTTGAAGAACGGGCGAAATTCGTGAAAGACTTCGATCAGGTATTCCTGAAGCTTTTCCCGGATTTTGTAAATCAATTCAATCATCTTATCGATCCGAAAGATCCTCTCGTGCCCGAGCATGAGGGTGGACTGAATCCTGACCTTCGCATTTTTGCGCTCATTCGTCTTGGGATCAGTGATAACAGAAAGATCAGCGAAATTTTGAATTTCTCGGTGAACACCGTGTATGCCTATAAAACCCGCGTGAAGAACAAAGCTATCGTTCCGGGTGAGGAGTTCGTTGATCGCATCATGGCCATTAAGTCCGTTGACGACCATGGCCCGGAAGGTGACACTGCGTCAATAGCTTCCGCAGCTCCGCAAGTTTAAGAGTCGTCGGTGGTCCTTCCCACATTGTGCCCGGGAACCGCGTCCCCCGGCTTTGAATTTTTCGCAATTTTTCAATTCTGTATCAATCATCCGTCGTTCCCAGGAATCGCTTGCGGCGATAATCGATCTATATTGACCAAAAAAATCCGCGACACAATTCGTTGATTCTCAATTTCTTCAATTAGCTCTCCGTTGAGCGGAGTCTATATTCCGTCTTTTTAAGCCCTCGTCCGGTTTTTCCTACCTCTAATTTTCAGAAATCGTTTGAGGCGGATTATGGCGTCGCCTCATGCGCGTAAACCCAAACAAACTTATGAGGCAATTATTACTAAAAACATTTCTGTTGATCAGCTTCCTGCCGCTGGTCAGCAACGCGGAAATTCCGGGATCTCCGCAACAAGGCATGATCGTGAAAGGGCAGGTGGTCGGTGTTGACGACAATCTTCCCATCCCGGGTGTGAGCATCATCATCAAGGGCTCCACCCGTGGGACACAAACCGATGCGCAGGGTAACTATGTGCTGGAGGTGGACGACAAAGCCGCTGTGATCGTCTTTTCATCTATCGGCTACACGCCACAGGAAATCACGGTGGGCGAACAAACAACGATCAATGTATCACTGAAGGCCGACGTTACCACGCTCACGGAGATCGTGGTTGTAGGTTATGGAACGCAGGATCGCAAGGACGTGACTGGTTCGGTGTCTAGCGTGAAAGCAGAGAAATTGAGGTCGTTGCCACTCGTAACGGTGAGCGATGCGATTCAGGGACGTGCGGCAGGCCTGCAGGTGCTCACTTCAGGAACGCCGGGCAATGATGCCACACTCATCATTCGCGGTCTGGGCTCCATCAACGGAACTGCGCCACTGGTAGTGATCGATGGTTTCCCGACACAATCAGGATTGAACACGATCAATCCCAATGATGTGGAGAACATCGAAGTGCTTAAGGATGCATCTGCTACGGCGATCTATGGCTCACGCGCGGCGAACGGCGTGATCATCGTCACCACAAAAAAAGGAAGCAAAGGAACCTCTTCGTTCAATGTCGATTTCTTTACATCCGTTCAGCAGCCAACCAATCTCACGGAGATGCTCAATGCATCTGAGTTTGCACAGCTGAACAATGAAATGATGGCAGCGAATGGCCAGCCATTGAATCCCGACTACGCAGATCCTGCGGCGCTTGGTAACGGCACGGACTGGCTGGACGCAATGGTCAGAACAGCGCCGAAAACAAGTTTGTCTGTCTCCTATTCCGGTGGCAGTGATCGCTCTACTTACCACGTCTCCGCCAACATTGTCGATCATCAGGGTATCATTATCAATACTGCATACAAAAAATATTCATTGCAGTTCAATGGTGATCATCACGTGCTTTCTCGTTTGAAATTCGGTCACACTTTAACCCTCAATCACGACATAAAAACGAATGGTAACTACAACGTGCGCGATGCAATGGCGATGGTTCCCGTTCAACCGGTTTACAAGGAGGATGGCACGTACTCGGATCCTCCTGGCAATCCATTGTGGTATGGAGGGATGAACAATCCTGTTGGCCAGGCGCTGGTTCCGGAAAATACTACCAGGGGCTATAATGTGATCGGCTCATTGTATGGAGAGCTGGAGATCATCGAAGGATTGAAGTTCAGATCAAATGCCGGCTTGCAGGCAAATTTCTGGGACACGAAGAACTGGAATCCGAAATACGACTGGCATCCAACGCCACAGACGCTTTCCTATCTCGGAGTGGGATTCAACAAGAACCTGAACTGGCTCTGGGATAATACGATCACCTTTACGCGTACACTAGCCGAAAAGCACAACGTGACGCTACTGGCAGGCAGCAGCGCACAGGAGAACAAATACTCTTCCGTTTATGCCGTTCGCCAGGGATTTGCCAGCGATCTTACGAAAGAGATCAATGCGGGCAGCCGCGAGAACCTCGACAATGGCGGAACGACCAACGAGTGGGCGCTGCTCTCTTTCTTTGGAAGAGTGAATTACTCGTTCGATGATAAATACTTGCTCACCGCAACGATCAGACGCGATGGATCATCACGTTTCGGTCCGGAAAACAGATTTGGAACATTTCCTTCGTTCTCAGCCGCGTGGAGAGTTTCCAACGAGAATTTCTTTCAAAATAGCGCGCTTGCTTTTTTTGACGATCTGAAAGTAAGGGCAGGCTATGGTGAGACGGGTAGCCAGGACATCGGTCTATATCAATTTGCATCTGTTCTTGTCACCGGTCAATATAATTTCAACGGACAGCTCGTGGAGTCTGTTTATCCTCTGGCAATGTCGAACCCTGCTATTCAATGGGAAGCTGTGAAGCAAAGTAACATCGGTATTGACATGACGATGCTCGACAAAAGACTAAACGTGACCGTAGAAGGATTCATAAAAAATACCGACAACATGCTGGTGAACGCCGCGGTTCCTATCTCAACGGGTTATAATCCGGGATTCCGTCCTGCGGTGAACGCGGGTAAAATGCAGAACCGTGGTATCGAGGTAAGTCTTGAATCCACCAACATGCAGGGTGCGTTGACGTGGAATACGGATTTCAACTTCACATTCCTCCAAAACAAGATCGTCAGCCTGAATGATACGGTGCCGATCAACCGCGGAGGTATCGGCCTTAACTATAACGTCGCTCGTCTGCAGAACGGTCATCCCATCAATGCTTTCTTCGGTCACGTTACGAACGGGATTTTCCAAACCCAGGAGGAAGTGGATGCCTATGCCGTACAAACAGGTGGTTCGGATGTTTTCAACAGAACGTCGGCCGGAGATATTCGTTTTCTCGATCTCAACAATGACGGCGTGATCAACGATGACGACAGGACATTCCTTGGCAATCCGAACCCAAAGTTCATCTTTGCGATGAACAACACGTTTGCCTATAAGAATTTCGATCTCGCCATTTTTGTACAGGGTGAATATGACAAAGACATCTTCAACGCCAACCTCATCTGGCAGGAGAGCATGGGCACCGTTCAGAATCAAACAACTCGTGTGCTCGATCGCTGGACGGCAGAGGGAACCAGCAACGTAATGCCAAGGGCAGTGTTTGGCGATCCCAACAAGAATGCAAGGCCTTCAAATCGTTTTGTCGAGGATGGCTCCTATGTCAGGATCAAGAATGTAACGCTGGGTTATACTGTTCCTGCAAGCATATCGAAGCGCGCGGCGTTCAGCAGGGCGAGGGTTTACATCTCTGCCCAGAACCTGTTCACATTCACGAAGTACACAGGCAACGATCCCGAGTTGGGCAATGCGTCGGGTATCGACTTGAACGTTTATCCCCAGGCAAAGACCTATAGCATCGGAGCAAACCTCACGTTCTAAACTTTTAAATGATTTGGTCATGAAATTCAAACATATCACAATATTGTCCCTGCTGCTCATCATCACGAGCTGTGAGGACTTTCTGGAAAAGTCTCCGCTCGATACGGTGAATACGGAGAACTTCTATCAGACTGCAGATGATGCAGAGGCTGCGATCAACGCGGCATATCAGCCCCTGCAACGACCCAAGCTTCACAATATGCGCATGTGGACCACCGACATCATTGCCGGCAACAGTGAAGTGGGTGCAAATCCTGTCGAGGCCAATGACGGTATCGAGACAAAAGACCAGGCGCGCTTCATCACGACGACCGACAACCGCGGTGTGCTCGACCTCTATCAGGGGCCAGCTCCTGGCATTTTATATGCGAACCTGGTGTTGCAGAAAGTTCCCGGCATAACCATGGACGAAGCATTGAAGAACAGGATCCTCGGTGAGGCAAAATTTCTTCGTGCCTACTATTATTTCATCCTCGTGCGATTCTTCGGTGACATACCGCTCATCCTGGAGCCGCAAACGCCGGGCGATGATCTAAGGCCGACGCGAACTCCAAAGGAGGAAGTATACGCACAGATCGTCAAGGATCTTGAAGAGGCAATGGAGCAACTTCCGCGCAGGGAAGACTACGCTTCTTCGGACGTCGGAAGAGCATCCAGGGGTTCGGCGGTGGGAATGCTTGCGAAAGTTTATCTCACACTCGGCAACTGGGAAAAAGTCGTGGAACTCTGTGATCAGGTGAAGGCGCTTGGCTATTCATTAAATCCGGACTATGCCACAAACTTCAACCCTGAGACAGAGAATTCCATTGAGTCGCTATTCGAAGTTCAGTATGTAACACCGGTCAACAACTTCTGGGATGATGCGAATCAGTCGTCATGGACCACCAACTTCATGGCGCCGCGCGATTCTCCCCTTACGGCGGTGGGTTGGGGATGGAATCAACCGACGCAGGAATTTGTGGATTCCTATGAAGACGGTGACCTGCGCAAAGATGTCACGATCTTCTACGAAGGAGGTCCGCAGTTCGACGGCAAAGATTATGAAGCATCGATGTCTTACGTTACCGGTTACTCGGTGCGAAAATTTGTGTTGCCCGCTTCCTATGTTCCGACCGGTTCGAGCGGAAGCCCGTTGAACTGGCCTGTATTACGCTATGCCGATGTGCTGCTGATGAAAGCCGAAGCGTTGAATGAACTTGGCCTGACGACACAGGCGGAAGAGCCTTTGAACGAAGTGCGTTCGCGCGCGGGGCTTGACGATATCCAGTCGGCATTAAGCCAGGATGATTTCCGAGAGGCGGTGCTTCATGAGAGAAGAATGGAGCTCGCTTTTGAAGGACACCGATGGTTCGATTTGATCCGCGTTCAGAATGGTCAGTATGGCTTGAATTTCCTGCATTCCATCGGCAGGACAAATGCCTCTGAGAAACACTTGCTATTCCCGATACCACAGGCAGAGCGCGATGTCAACCCGAATCTTACGCAGAATCCCGGTTATTGATCTAAAAAGCACTAACGAAGAAATTGTATGACAAAGAATATAAAACAGTTTTCCAGGGACATCGCGCAAGACAATCTTCTGGTGATGACCCTCATGTTACTGATCTGCGCTGCATGGCTGACAGGTTGTGAGTCGTATGAGGACGACTACTCACCGCGCAAGGCAGACAAGCCATTTCTCAAGTCGACGGCATCCACTGTGGATCTGAATCAAAAAAGGGAAAGCAATATTGCGCTGTCCCTGAACTGGACGGCGGGAAACAATGGTGGGACCAACAGTGCGATCACGTATACCCTCGAGGTTGCAAAGGCTGGCGACAATTTTTCAAACGTGTATACCCTGGATGCCGGCAAGGGTGGTTATGCCAGTAGCTTCACCGTTGCGGATCTCAATACTTTACTGAGAAACCAGTTTGCCGTTGATGCCGGCTCGGAAGCGCAGCTCGAGTTCAGGGTGATCTCGCAGGCACTCGATGCATCCGTGCAAGGCGATACATCAAACGTGGTATTGGCCACCGCCGTGCCGTATGAACCCATGCCTGTACCTGCCAATCTTTATCTTGTTGGAGATGCAACGCCGAACGGCTGGGACAACAACAATCCTACACCCATGACAAAGAGTGGAAATGAAGTGGGCGTCTTCTCGTGGCAGGGACAGCTGAAAGCCGGTGAGTTCAAGTTGCTGACCACGGTCGGGCAGTGGCTCCCTTCATATCAGAAAGGCGCCGATGAAACTTCACTCGTGATCAGAACAGATTTCGGTCAGCCTGATGAGAAATTTACGATCGCCACGGGAGGCTTGTTCAAGGTGACCGTCGATGTGATCGAACTTACGATCGAGATTGAGGCCCTCGCAGCTTCGCCGTACAATGAGCTTTGGATAGTCGGTTCCGCCACACCAAAAGGATGGGATATCGGTAATGCCGATGCCATGAGACAAGATCCCACTGATCCCTTCATTTTCACTTTCAACGAAGTGCTTGCGGCAGGGGAATTCAAGATCGCCACCGCCAAAGACTGGGGTGCGTTGTTCTACAGACCGACGTCTGCCGATCAGCCGATAACCGAAACATCCGTACAACTTTCGGCAGGCGATCCGGATTACAAATGGAACATTACTGAGCCAGGTGCATACAAGATCACACTTGATTTGCGCGAGAATACCATCGACATCAAGCCTTACACGCCGTATGCGAATCTTTGGATGGTAGGTGACGCGACACCTGCGGGTTGGAACATAGGAGCGCCGGAACCGATGGTGCGTGAGAGCGATTACATCTTCACGTGGACGGGTCAGCTGAATGCCGGAGAATTCAAGTTCCCGATCGCAACGGGTGACTGGGGCACAGGCTACTTCATGCCTTACCATGCTGACGAAAGCATTGCCGGGACGCTGATCACTTTCAGGCCGAATGGTAATCCCGATACAAAGTGGCGTGTTCAGCCTGGTGAGGCTGGGATATACAAGATCACACTCGATCAGTTGCACCACACCATTTCCATTGAAAAGCAATAATTCAGTAACGGTGCCCTGCAACGCCTGATCCCGATTTGGGTTCCGGTGTTGTTGGGTGCCCTTGCACCAAACTGATTTCATAGTAATGAAGAATCTTGTTTTTGTTATCCTGGGTGCTACCTGTTTGTCGCCTGCTTTAGCCCAGGTGAAAGAGAAGCCGATCTATGAAGGCGCGAAATATGTAGTTTATCCTTCAGGTGTTGTCCAGGGAAAATATGAAGCGAAGGCAGACGGAAGAAACGCAATCCGCTCGACCTACGAGAGCGCTGCAAATGAATTTTTGTCGCCGAAGATCGATTTCAAGTTTTCGATCAATGGCAAAGACAATGAAATGCCTTCGGGAAAGGACCATCACTTCGTTTGTCGCACGGCTGTAACGGAGAATGAAACCCCACTCATCAAATTCGGTGAGCAGTTCAATGACAACGATCCCATTCCCGCGGGGACTTACCTTCAACCCGGGACGCCACTGAAGGTCAGGCTGGATATGCGCAACGTTTTCAGTCAGTTTGATTCACAGGGTTTCTTCACAACGTTCAACGGTGCAAGAATTTACAGGAATGATCTTAAGGGAGTTTACATGGCAGGCGGGACCTCACCACTGACATGGGATTTCGACAACCTTCATCATTTTAGAAATCTCGAACTCCACGATGAAGATGGCGACCACGTTTACGAGCTCACGCTATTTCTGAATCAATCAGCCGATAAAAAGCGAACAAATCCCGACTGGCAATTAACGACGGACGTTACCGCGTATCCTCAGTATCGGTCGTCGTTCCCGCTGGTTGATGCGTTGTACAATCTCTCTCTCGAGGAGATGAATCGCGCCATAGAGAAGGACAGCACGCTACGCACGGGCAAGGAATGGGCAGGTGTCTGGACGCGTGATGTGAGCTACAGCATTATTCTTTCGATGGCCATTTTACAAAACAAAGTGGCGCGCTACAGTCTGATGCGTAAAGTGAAGGATGGCATGATCATTCAGGACACGGGAACCGGAGGCGCCTATCCGGTATCGACCGACCGGATGATATGGGTGGTGGCCGCGTGGGAGATCTATAAAGTAAGCGGTGACAGGGAATGGCTGAAAACAATTTATCCCATTATCAAAAGATCGCTCGAAGCGGATCTTGCAAATGCCATTGACGCAACTACGGGCCTGGTCAAGGGAGAATCTTCTTTTCTCGATTGGCGTGAACAGACTTATCCTGATTGGATGGAGCCTGCCGATATTTATGAATCACAATGTCTTGGTACAAATGCCGTGCATTATCAGGCACACATCGTCCTTGCCCGGATCGCCGCGGAATTAAAAGATGTACAGGTCGCCGCCAGGCACAACGGTGTTGCAGGGAAGATCAAGGCTGCGATCAATGAGCACTTGTGGCTAGCGGATAAAAAATATTATGGTCAGTTTCTCTATGGAAGGAACTTCGACTTACTGTCATCCAAATCAGAAGCATTGGGTGAAGCGCTAACCATTCTTTATGACATTGCTGATGAAGTGCGGCAAAGACAGATCGTTTCTGCTACGCCAGTGATGGAGTTCGGTATTCCGTGCATCTATCCGCAGATCCCGAACATTCCACCCTATCACAATAATGCCGTGTGGCCTTTTGTGCAATCGTATTGGACGATGGCTGCGGCGAAGGCAGGAAATGAGAAGGCTGTGCTTCACGGTCTGGCTTCGATCTGGCGTCCTGCTGCGCTATTCCTCACCAACAAGGAAAACTTTGTCGCCAGCACCGGAGATCACGCGTCGACACAAATCAATTCCGATAACATGTTGTGGAGCCTCTCGGGAAATATCGGCATGGTTTACAAAGTGCTGTTTGGCATTCACTACAATACAAGTTCTATTGTGTTCAAACCATTTGTTCCGCGGGTGTTGGGCGACACCCGGACATTGAAAAATTTTCGCTATAGAAATGCAACGCTCGACATCACGATGACAGGATACGGAAATCGGATCAACTCGATCTTGCTCGATGGCAAACCCTTGAAGAATGCGGAAGTGCCGGCGTCGTTGGCAGGAAAACATGTGATCGACATTGTATTGGCAAACAATCACGTTAGCAGTGAGATCAATTTGTCATCACATCAAATTTCACCGGTGGCCCCAGCGCTTCTCAGAGATGGATCGGTGATCCGGTGGCAGCGATCGGGTGAAGGCCTCTCTTACAAAATCTTTGTAAATGGTAAGTATGTCACAATGCAATCGGATACAACCTTCAAGCTGGATGCAAATGACTTCCGCGAGTATCAGGTGATCGCCGTTGATAAAATCGGCAACGAGTCTTTCGCAAGCGAGCCGCTTGTGGTTGTACCGGACGACAAAGTGATCAGGCTTGAAGCGGAAGATTTTGCTCCGACCCTGGAAAGTAGTTACAACGGCTTTTCAGGAAAGGGATATGTGAAGACGAACCTCACCGGGAACACGACGTTGCATTTCAGCCTTCCGGTGTCTGAGAACGGTGTCTATGCGATTGATTTCCGCTACGCCAATGGTAACGGGCCTATCAACACCGAGAATAAATGTGCCATCCGGTCATTGCTCATCGATGGTCAGCTGTTGTCTGCCGTCGTGCTGCCTCAGCGGGGAAAGGACGAATGGTCAGATTGGGGTTTTACCAATGTTGTTATCGCCGATCTGAAATCCGGTGAGCACGAGATCACGCTTACCTACGACCAGCATAACACAAACATGAATGGCGAGATCAACGAAGCAGTGATCGATTATATACGATTGATCAGGATCAACTAGCACAGTGATGAGGTTATTATATTTCTTTTTACTTTTTCTGATTGCCGCACAGGCCGTGGGGCAGAATGTCCGGCCCGACAAGTGCACTTCATTTACAAAAAATGGAAATGAAGTCGTCTTTCTCATGGAGAACAATTCGAAGCTCCTTTTGAAAGTCTGTAGTAAGGACGTTGTGAAGGTCTGGTTCGAGCCGTCAGGTAATTTTTCCCGCCATAACGAATCGTTTGCTGTTGTCAACGAAAATCCTGAGAACATAGGTGAAATTCAAGTGGAATCACAGGAGTCTGCCTACGAGATCTTTACCGACAGGTTGAGGATACGGGTGAACAAGCATCCTTTCAGCCTGCAGTTCTTCGACGAATATCAGAAGCTTCTGCTGGGCGATTATGCGGATCAGGGGCATGCATCGGAAGGGCAGGCTGTCGTTGCCCGCAAAGTCCTTCGCGACGATGAGCAATTTTTTGGACTCGGCGAAAAGTCTGGCGGACTAAACAGAAGGGGCAAAAAATTTAAGATGTGGAATAGTGACAAGCCGTGTTATTCAACGTCTGAAGATCCCCTTTACAAGAGCATTCCATTTTTCATGAGCAATTACCGTTATGGGGTCTTCTTCGACAATACTTTTAAATCGGAGTTTGATTTTGGAAGTGTGTCTGACGCCTATTATTCTTTTTCAGCTCCCGGAGGAGAATTGCTCTATTATTTCATTCACGGCAGTGATTACAAGGAGATCATCAGTGGCTACACCAAACTCACGGGTCAGCCTATCATGCCACCCAAATGGGCATTCGGTTTTTCACAATGTCGCGGCTTGCTTACCCGCGAAGACCTGACCCGCGATATCGCGGCGGGATTTCGCGACAGGAATATTCCATGCGATATCATTTTCCAGGATATAGGATGGACGCAACATCTTCAGGACTTTAAATGGAGGCAAGGCAACTATCAGAACCCGAAGCAAATGCTCGACGATCTCTCGCAAAGGGGTTTCAAGGTAGTTGTGTCTCAGGATCCCGTGATCTCCCAACAGAATTCACGTCAGTGGAGAGAAGCCGATTCACTTGAATATTTCACCAGCGACAAACGCACCGGTAAAACTTACGACATGCCCTGGCCATGGGGTGGTAACTGTGGTGTAGTTGACTTTACAAATCCCCGTGTGGCGGATTGGTGGGGAGCATTGCAGCAACGACCTATTGATGATGGCATTCATGGTTTCTGGACCGACATGGGTGAGCCCGCGTGGAGCAACGAGGAAAGCACGGAACGATTGAATATGAAACATGATGCCGGAATGCATGATGAGATTCACAACGTGTACGGGCTTGTGTGGGATAAAGTGGTGACCGAACAATTTGAAAAGCGAAACCCAAACAGGCGGATATTTCAAATGACACGTTCGGGTTACGCCGGACTGCAACGTTATACATTCGGATGGTCGGGTGATTCGGGTAACGGCAACAACGTGCTTGACGGTTGGTCACGATTGGCCAATCAGGTTCAGATCGCGCAGTCGGCAGGGATGGGTCTGATTCCGTTCTGGTCGTGCGATATCTCCGGCTACTGCGGCGATATCAGAGATCATGGCGAGCTTGCCGAGCTGTACGTCCGCTGGCTCCAGTTTGGCGTTTTCAATCCGATCAGCCGTGCGCATCACGAAGGTAACAACGCGGCCGAGCCGTGGCTCTTCGGAGCAGAAGCAGAAGCGCTCTCGCGAAAGGCCATTGAATTGAAGTATCAGCTCTTTCCCTATCTGTACAGCTATGCGCGGGAAGCATACGACACGGGCGTGCCCATGATCCGTGCGATGATCCTCGAATATCCGGACGATCCGGAAGCAGCAAAGGCTGAAGGACAGTTTCTATTGGGCAGAGAGTTGCTTGTCGCGCCAGTCGTTGAAAAAGGCGCGAGTGTGAAGAGCGTGTATTTTCCAGAGGGTGAATGGATATTGTTCCACAACGCGACAGTAAAATACAAAGGCGGCCAGTGGGTCGACTTCCCTGTCTCACTCGAAACAATTCCCCTGTTTGTGAAGGCCGGGTCGATCATTCCCATGATGCCGGTGATGCAATACATTCATCAGCAGGAGAATTATCCTGTTACGCTGAAGCTCTTTCCCCGAGCCGCAGGAAAAGCAATGTTTGAGCTTTACGAGGATGACGGACTTACCAATGACTACCGGGAAAATGTTGGCGCGAGAAGGGGTCTGAGTGTCGCCCAGAAAAAAAATTCCATAATCATTTCAATAAAAGAGCCGAAATCAAACCGGTATGATCCCCGACAACGAAATTTCCTGATCGACGTCCCGGTTTCAGGGAAGCCGGTTGAAGTAATTGTTAACGATACCAAAATCAAATCGGGTAATGCTGGTGATGTTACAGATTCCGCGAATACAATATTCGACCTCACGATGTGGAGTTACGACAAGGTA
Source organism: uncultured Chryseosolibacter sp. (assembly GCA_966095595.1). Taxonomy (GTDB): domain Bacteria; phylum Bacteroidota; class Bacteroidia; order Cytophagales; family Cyclobacteriaceae; genus Chryseosolibacter. Next base: position 15,186 of record CBHTUB010000005.1, read on the forward strand.
AGTCGGAGCGTGTTAATAAGAGTCCCCGACGTTACGACGAAGATCAGCGTCGAATTGAAATTCAGACAGTAGCCGATACCTAAAACAGAGACTATCCAATGAAAAAAAATTACTGTTCCTTTTTGATTGCCTTCGCCTTGTGCTGTCTCGCGATGAGGGCCGGCGCGCAGTCCAATCCCTATAAGGCACCACTGTACTGGAGTGTTTATGAGCATCATATCGTCAAGGAGCAAAGTGGTGTTCAGGACAACTACATACCCGAAGAGGTATTGCTGGAAAACATAAACTGGGTCGACGAGAACCTTAAAGACCTTGGCTACAAAATGATCTGCCTCGACGGTTGGGGCGATGTGAGCGTTTTGAATGCCAATGGCTACAGGGCCAATCACTCACGGCATTGGGAGCACGACATCGCGTGGTGGTCGCAGCATCTGCAGGACAGGGGCATGACACTCGGCATCTATGGCAATCCGCTCTGGATACATGTTGACGATAACGATCAGACAACGAAGGTCGTCGGCACCGACATTCTGGTTTCCTCGCTCAAAAATCCACAGGAGAATGCATGGTTCCCATGGGTACAGGTGGATCGTCCGGGAGCGGAGGAGTATGTAAAGGGCTACATCAAGTATTATGCGGACATGGGTATCAAATATTTTCGTGTGGACTTTCTATCGTGGTTCGAGAACGGTCACGACCGCTATATCGGGACGGTTGGACCTGATCGCCCGCATGAACACTACGTGACGGCGTTACGCTGGATGCGTGAAGCTGCCGATGAGCACGGTGTATTCCTGAGCCTGGTGATGCCTCACTTATTTAACGAGGCGGAGGTCGAGTTGCAATACGGGCACATGTTCCGCATCAACGAAGATACGGGAGAGGGCACGTGGTGGAAGTGGGCGGAGAAGGACAGGGGCATCAAACGCGTGGGTTGGTCGGTATACGCCAATCCCGCCGATGGACTAACCTATTGGTCGTATGTTTCCGGTAAAAACAAAATGATCCTGGATCCGGACTTTATTCGAATCAATACCTTCTCCAATGCCGATGAAAAGAAAAGTGTGATCTCGCTCTGCCTGCTGGCGGGCAGTCCCGTTACTGTCTCCGATCAGTTCAACACCATTGGTTCCGATCTCTGGGTTTATCAGAACGAAGAGCTGCTCGCCTTGAACGCCGAAGGTTTCGTTGGCAAGCCGCTGACAAACGATCCCACCAATGTCGACAGCCAGATCTGGACCGGACAACTGAACAATGGCGACTGGATCGTAGGCTTGTTCAATCGTGAGGCAAGTGCGCAGATCCGGAGTATCAACTTTTCTTCCCTTGGTATCAGCGGCTCTGCAAATGTTCGCGACTTATGGAAACACGAGAACTCCGGTGCAATGAATTCCTTTTCAGCTTCTGTTCCTCCACGTGGTGTTGTGGTGCTAAGGATCTCCCCGAATGAGATCGCCGGAAAGGAAGAGATGCACGTCTCAACCTTTACAGTGTCGTCCGTCAACGGGAAAGGAGTAGCTGTTGTGAAAGTTGTCGATGCAGGAGGTCAGGCTGTGAGCGGTGCTCAGGTGACCGTTCAGTTTTCTGCATCGTTCGATGAAAAACTTTCGGGCATCACAGACGGTAACGGAGAAGTGACGCTCACCACAAATGGATCTGCCTCAGGCCCCCTGAAGCTGAATGCCTGCGTATCTGCGGTAGCACATTTGGATTTTATATATGCCGGCGATAAAAATGTGACAAGCTGCATTCAGGATTATCGCTATGTGGCAGGCAGTTTCAATAGCTGGAGTTTAAAACGAATGACCTGGCAGGATAGCGTGTGGACGCTGAACGATGTCGCACTTGCAACGGGGAACCACGAGCTGAAGTTTGCCAATACGCCCAACTGGAGTGAAGATGACTGGGGTGATGCAACAGGCCTCACGGGAAGGGCGAAGCTCAGCACCGGAGGAAAGCCCAATGTGAAGTTTACGATCGCTAAAGAAGGAGACTACGACATCACATTCAATGAGCATACGCTGTGGTACACGATCAAGCCAGCCCATCAGAAAAGGATGTTTGTTGGCGGTACGTTCAACGGTTGGACACCCTCGGCAACACCGATGACGCTTGAAGGTGATGTATGGAAGGCGAGAGATGTTGTTCTCAACGCAGGGAATCACGAATTAAAATTTGTCAACACGGAGAACTGGTCAGGTAACGATTGGGGAAATGCCAATGGTCTTACCGGAACGGCACTACTGACCACGGGAGGAGATCCCAATATTTCCTTTACCATCGCCGGGCCGGGTACTTTTACGATCTCTTTCAATGATGTTTCCCTGGAATATCGAATTACCGATCAGAATGCTATAACCGCGACTGAGGAGTACAATGCTATCGGTTTCATCATCTATCCCAATCCGGCCGACGATGCGTTGTTTATCGAGTCCCTGACCAGTGGCCATGTCGTTGTGCGCAATTCACAAGGTGTCGTGCTGGACAAGTTTCAAATCAGGGAGGGCAGACATGAACTGAATATAAGCAGATATGTGTCCGGTCTTTATCACCTTGAATTTTTTAAAGGCGATATACAATGCTACAAGAAACTGGTGATCCGATAATCGCAAGGGAGGAGAAGAATTACGCACTTAAGGAAAGGAGGTAAGTGACAGTATTACGAGAATAGCGAACGTAGAAAAGAACCCATGAATGTTCCACGTCGGACTTTGTCACCCAACGAAGTCATTGCTCGAATAAATAACGTCCCAACTACCAATTCTTAAACTACTTACCCAACATGAAAACTATTTATCACCCTGTCATCTTTCGGCCACACCGGCTGGTGATGACCCTGATAGCGATAATGTGCATATCAGCGTCTCTCACGGTGGAGGCTCAGACAATTACCTCGTTAACCACGAACAAGGCATTATATAACCCAGGCAATGCCGTCACGTTTAATGTAAAGACAAGCACTTCGAAGAGCGGTTCGTTTTTGCGCGTCCGGTACTACCACCTGAGTGTACAGCTCAGCACGCAGGACATTTCTTTTACGGGAACAAATGTGAGCTGGAACTGGAGCGTGCCTTCGACGGATCATCAGGGTTACCTGGTGAAAGTCGAGCTTCGATCGGGTTCGACGCTTCATCACTTCTCCACGATTGGTGTGAATGTATCAACCAATCATGCGAGGTTTCCGATCTATGGGTTCCTTTCCGAATTTCCTTCAAAGACAGATTATGAGATGGATGTCCGGATGGAGGAGCTGAACCGGTATCACATTAACTGGATACAATTCTACGACTGGATGGACACACATCACGATCCCCTTGCGGGAACAGCATCGAGTCCCGCGACGCAATGGAACGACCTCGCAAACCGGCCAACGTATTTTGAAACAGTGAAAGGCTACATCGATCGCGGCCATAACAACTACAACATGAAGTCCATGCTGTACTCGCTTGTGTATGGTGTATACTCGAACGAGTGGTTCGATCCTTCGTGGCACCTGTACAACAGCGACCGGTCGACCATCTGGAATCATCCGCTGCCCGGTACATGGGAAACATCGGCGCTGAATATGATGGACCTCAACAACACAAACTGGCGCAACTATTTCTTTGGGAAAATCACAGAAGCCTATACGGCTACCAACCTTCATTTCGATGGCTGGCACATGGATCAGCTTGGTGACTTTGGATACAAGTATACCAGCACCGGCCAGCAGGTAGATGTAGCGTTGTCATTTCCCGGGTTTATTCAGGCGGCAAAAAATGCGCAGCCTGGTAAATCACTGGTGTTTAATGCGGTGAATACCTACGGACAGAGCGTCGTTGCCAATTCTCCCACCGACTTTCTCTACACCGAGCTGTGGGATGGCAATGAAAGTTATTCCAGCCTCGGCAATATCATCCAGACGAATGAAGGATATGCGCCGGGTAAGAAGAATGTCTATGCTGCGTACGTTGGCAAGCAACGCTCCGGAAGTCCCGGGACGCACAGCGAAGGCGCGGTTCTGTTGGCCGACGCAACCATCTTTGCCTTTGGCGGTGCACACATCGAGCTGGGTGAGCATCTGCTCTGCAACGAATATTTCCCAAACAACAACCTGTCGATGTCGTCAGGCCTGAAAGATCAACTCGTATCGTATTATGATTTTATGGTTGCCTATGAAAATATTTTGCGCGATGGCCGCAACTTTAATGGAGTGACACTTTCGGGAACGGGTGCGCAATATTGGCCGCCGGTACAGGGAAAAATTGCAACCACAGGAGTATCGTGGAATGGAAATCAGGTTTTTCATTGTCTTAACTACTCGAACGTTACAAATTTGAACTGGCGTAATGATCAGCCTGTGCCATCGGTGAAGACCAATATCCAGATGAGCTTTCCATACACCACACCGATCACGCGGATGTGGGTCGCTTCGCCTGATATCAACAAGGGTGTGCCGCAAAGTATCACCTTCACGCAAACCAGCGGCGTCGTGTCATTCAGGCTTCCAAGTATTAAGTATTGGACGATGGTCGTCGCTGAGACGAGTGCATCGCCTTCCGGTCGTGTTGGTGACAGGACCATTGGATCGGAAGACAAATCCGATAATGGTTATGCCCTGGAACAAAACTCGCCGAACCCTTTCCAAACAAAAACGGTCATAACATTCAGTGTTCCGGCAAGACAACATGTTGAGCTGAAGCTATCCGATATGAAGGGCAACCACGTGAGCACGCTTGTCGATGGGGAAGTGGACGCAGGTGTTCATCGCGTCGAAGTGAAAGGTGATCATATCAGCACCGGACTTTATACGTATACACTCAGAACTGCCGAAGGGATCAGGACTAAGAAAATGATCAAGGTAGAATAACTTTTTACGCTCGCCGGTAAAACTAGCCAGAGCATCTCGCAAATGCTCTGGTTTTGTTTATTATTTGATCAGCTTGATTGATTTCGGAGAATATTATCAAAATCCGGAGTTGATGTTGATTGTTTCGCCGGGGTTGACGCGTCGCCTCAAGTCATCTACTCACAGCGGTGATTTTGCACTGACCCTCTATTCGCCCGTCGCTACCCTTACGCTGGCATAATCATTTAGATTGTTGAAGGGAATCTACTGAGTCGGCTATGATCAGTTAAGAAACAGCAGTTTTTTCTCATGTCCCTTTGCTATATGGCCGCAATGATGTCTTGCGACCTCTGACAAGGAGCATTGATTGAAGAGCCTGGCTGCGAGACCGCAATAACCAATGTTCCACTTAAAACAATTTCAAAATGAGCCACGAAAAATATCAATCCTGCATCGATGCCTGCATTGACTGCGCAACTGAATGCGACCACTGTGCGACGGAATGTCTGAAAGAAAAGAACGTTGAAATGCTTAGCAGGTGTATTCAACTCGACCGCGAATGCGCGGAAGCTTGCTATGCCAGTGCAAAATTAATGGGAATTGGCGGAGAGCATGCTGCCCTGTTCTGTCACGCCTGTGCCGAGCTCTGCGACACTTGCGCAGAAGAATGTGAGAAACACGCAGAGCATGGAATGGACCACTGCCGGAAATGTGCGGAGGCTTGCCGGCACTGCGCCGAAGAGTGCCGGTCAATGGCTGGTATAAATGTATAATGGAAATGCCCCTGTGAAAACAGGAGCATTTTGTTTAATAGGTGTTGTGGAAAGCTTCACCTGTGAGAACAATTGCTGACGGTTCTTTTACCACATCATCGATCTGGCTTATCCACTTGAATTTCCACATATCTCTCAGTCTTTAGTATATGTTTGCTACGAAGTATAAGTGATTCAATGGAAATGGTCAGGCTTTCCGTGATATTACAATACGGGAAACATGATAAAAGTCATTCGCCCGAATGACGGAATCCGGATGTTATCCTTTTGAAAAAACGGATGTTTATGCATTGATCAAGTTTGTGAGTGAAGGGGATTGCACGCGTATGCCCACAGGCGTCTCGCCGGGGCACCGTCGCAGATGGCAACGTAAAACAACTTCGTTCCATCAGTAATGGCAAACAATACGATGTTGCCGGGTAACGAGGCTCACAGCTCTTGATGAAGGCAGGGAAGCGAACGCTGCTTGTTCCGGAAGTGCCTTGACATGACCTGGTCAGTGAATTGAATATTGATCCCGCGCGCAGCCCTGCCCGTGGAATGTAAAGACTTTTCGTCGGTACAAAAAGTAAAGATGTAATGGCCATGTTGGCTGATCGCTTATCTGAGAAAAATGTGACAAGGGAAGCAACAGCTGTGCCTTCAGGTCTAAGCACGTCGGAAGCTGAAGAACGGCTTAAACAATATGGTCGTAATAAGATTGAAAAAGAGGAGCACAAACGGTGGTGGTCAATCCTGTTAAGGCAATTCAAAAGTGCCATCGTTTATCTGCTTTTGTTTGCTGCCGCGATGTCGTTCTATTTTCGGGAATGGATGGACGGTGGCGCGATCCTCGCCGTGATTTTCATCAACACCATTATTGGATTTTACATGGAATATCAGGCGAGCCGTTCAATGGAGGCTCTGCAAAGTCTTGCGATCGTCTCAGCTAAAGTAGTGCGAAATGGAAATCTTATAGAAATAAATTCCGAAGACATCGTGCCGGGCGATCTCGTCTATGTCGAGGGAGGAGATATCGTTCCAGCGGATGGACATATTACAAAACTATCAAGACTTCAGGTAAATGAATCGGCTCTGACTGGTGAATCGGTTCCGGTAGAGAAGAGTACAGAGAGGATTGCTTCCGGGGAGTCCCTGGCCGACCAGACTGATTCACTCTTCAAGGGGACATTTATCAGCAATGGCAACGCATATTATACTGTCAGCGCAACTGGCATGAAGACGGAACTCGGTAAGATTGCAGGCATGATCCGGAGTGCGGAACAGGCTGCAACTCCGTTGGAAAAAAAGTTGGAGGCCTTTACCAGGAAGTTAATTCGAATAACGGTTGTGCTGGTGATCGTGATCTTTGCTGTCGGATTATTGGTCGGTCACGAACTCGTTGAAATGATCAACACTTCGATAGCGCTTGCGGTTGCAGCAATTCCGGAAGGGCTGCCTATAGTGGCAACACTTGGCCTGGCGAGGGGAATGTTAAAAATGGCAAGGCACAATGTAGTAGTCAAAAAACTTTCTGCGGTGGAAACCCTCGGTGGCACCAGCGTGATTTGCACGGACAAGACCGGTACGCTCACGGAAAACCGCATGACTGTAAAGGAGATCATACCGATGGGTGCTGGCTCGGGATCAAGAGATCGTATCCTGAATGGGTTCATTCTTTGCAACACGGCTGAAATCGACAAGGACGGAAGACAAATCGGAGACCCGCTGGAGGTGGCGCTACTAAACTATGCTGCCGGACATGTCTCGGTGGCCGACGTAAGGAGCAGGTTTGAGAAGCTTGACGAGGAACCGTTCTCCTCTGACACAAAACGAATGATCACCTTGCACAAAAGCGGGAATAGGTATTTCACTTTCGCGAAAGGTGCAGTCGAAGCCGTGCTGGATATATGTAAAAGCTCCGGGAATGAAAGTAAGTCGCTGTCCGGTGCAGAAAAAAATAGCATCTTGAAAGATGCGGAGAGGCTTGCTTCGTCAGGCTACAAGGTGATCGGGCTGGCGTATAACGAGCAGGGGACTCGAAATGCTACGATGGAAAGCGACCTTGTTTTCATTGGTATTATCGGATTGATTGATCCGCCACGAAAAGCTATCGATGCAGCTATCTCGGAGTGTTACAGCGCGGGAATAAAAGTAGTGATGATCACAGGTGATCACCCTTCAACGGCAAAGGAAATTGCCCGCCAATTGGGTATGCATGATTCCGGCCATGTTATACTTGGTGCGCAAATGAAAACCTATGAGCAATTATCGGCCGGGGAAAAGAAAACATGGCTCGACACGAATGTATTTGCCAGAGTGACGCCGGCACAGAAGCTGGACCTCATCAAGCTTTACCAGGGGTATGGGAATGTGGTAGGAATGACGGGCGACGGTGTCAATGATGCGCCGGCGCTAAAGAAAGCCGACATAGGGATTGCTATGGGTTTGCGCGGAACGCAGGTGGCGCAAGATGTGGCTGATATGGTGTTAAAGGATGATTCATTCTCATCGATTGTAACAGCGATCAGGCAAGGCAGGATCATTTTCGGGAACATCAGGAAGTTTTTGATTTTTCTCTTGTCGTGTAATCTTAGCGAGCTCTTTACAATTGCTGTCACGGCAATTCTCAATCTCCACTTTCAGCTCTTTCCATTGCAGATACTTTTCATCAATCTGATCACCGATGTGTTGCCGGCTCTGGCGTTGGGAATGACCCCGGGTGACAAGAACATCATGAAGGTAGCACCTAAGAAAAGCGGTACACCCATTATCGACAATGCACAATGGAAGGCCGTCGTTTTCTATTCAGTGGTCATCAGCGCTGCAAGTCTTGGTGCAGTGCTTACCAACCACTTCCTGCTTCATGAGGCTGAAGGGTGGAATCCGCAGCTGTGCAACAATATACTTTTCTTTACCCTCATAGGGTCGCAGTTGCTTCATGTTTTGAATATGAATTCATCCGGGACTGGATTCTTCACGTCAGAGGTGATGAGGAATAAATACGTCTGGTATGCGCTTTCGGCATGCGTTCTTATCCTGGCATTACTGTATGAGATCGAACCGATGCGGAATGTGCTTTCAATTTATAGTCTGAGCCTGGTCGACTGGTCGGTCATTTTCTCATTTAGTCTGATGGGAATGATCGCCAATCAAATGGCAAAGGTGCTGAAGACCATACAACAATAATATTGCCTTGCAACTGCTTAAACACAAACTACCATGCCACTACCTGAAGAGCACGGAAAATACCACCTCTCGGTGAGAAATGTCGGTATAGACACCTACAGGGAGAACATAGTGTTTATGCGTTATGATTGCGATGTCTGCCGCTCGGAGGGGTTCACAGCGTTGACCCGCGTTGTGGTAACCAATGGTAAGAAGAGCATCATTGCCACACTCAATGTTGTTACGTCGGATATCATCGCTCACCATGAGGTTGGGTTATCCATAGAATCGATGAAACGTCTGAGCGTAAAGACAGGGGATGCCGTGAGAATATCGCACCTGAATCCGATCGAATCATTCAAGAAGGTGCGTGGAAAAATGTACGGTAAAAGATTTACAGATCAGGCGCTTTCGGATATTATGAACGACATTGTTGCTGGTCGCTACTCCAACATAGAGCTTGCCGCATTTCTCACATCCTGCGTCCACAGGAATCTGGATGAGCGTGAAGTGATCGGTCTGACAAGGGCGATGATCAACACGGGAGTGAGAATTGATTGGGGGAAAGACCTCGTGCTGGATAAGCATTGCGTTGGCGGCTTGCCCGGAAATCGCACTACCCCGATCGTTGTCAGCATCGTTGCTGCGGCAGGCCTTACGATCCCCAAGACTTCCTCGAGGGCAATAACCTCACCCGCAGGGACAGCCGACACCATGGAAACAATGGCTCCGGTCGAGCTCACGATCGATCACATCAGAAAAGTTGTGGAAGCTGAAGGTGGCTGTGTGGCATGGGGTGGAGCAGTGCAATTGAGTCCCGCCGACGATATTTTAATTTCGGTAGAGAAAGCTCTGGATATAGACAGCGAAGGACAGATGATCGCATCGGTGCTTTCAAAAAAAGCATCGGCAGGATCGACACATGTTGTGATCGATATTCCGGTTGGTGAGACAGCCAAAGTAAGGTCGCAGGAGTCCGCATTGCATCTTCAAAACCAGCTGACAAAAGTTGGTGAAGCGATCGGACTTCATATCAAAACGCTCGTTACCGATGGGTCGCAACCGATCGGTAAAGGAATAGGCCCGGCGCTTGAAGCACATGACGTACTCGCCGTGCTCAGAAACACCCAGACTTGCCCGGCTGCATTGAAAGAAAGGTCCACACTAATTGCAGGGTCGCGTTTGGAATTGTCCGGGAAGTGTGGCAATTGCCGCGGAATTGCTCTTGCAACCGAGATCCTGGAATCAGGGAAAGCCTATCAGAAGTTTATCAGGATATGTGAAGCGCAGGGAGGATTCAAGGAACCACCTGTTGCATCGAAAGTGTTTGACATTGCCGCTGAGAAGTCGGGCAAGATCGTCGCCATCGACAACCGCACGCTCGCGCGCATTGCGAAGCTGGCTGGAGCACCTAAGTCACCCACCGCCGGAATTGAATTCCACGCTCCCCTCGGCAAGTCGGTTTCGAAGGGAGATATTCTATATAGTATTCACGCAGAATCCGAAGGTGAAATGACATATGCCCGAAACTATGCAAGCTCCGTCAATTCTATAATTACCATTGTATGACGTCCAGGGTTGTGATCATATTTCCTGGCAACGATATTCCCGGAGAAGCAATTCGCGAAGGAATACATGCAGAGAAAGGCGAGATCATGATACGTCGATTTCCCGATGGGGAGTCATACGTCCGTTTGATCAGTGATGTGTTCGATAGAGATGTTATTGTAGTTGCTTCCCTGCATGATCCCGACGACAAATTTTTGTCCCTGGTATTTCTCTTGCGTCTTATCCGCGAAGCTGGTGCGGCAAAAGTTACGTTGGTTGCGCCATATCTCCCTTACATGAGACAGGATAAACAATTCAAACCGGGCGAAGCCGTTACGTCGACCTATTTTGGGGAGATCCTGTCTCCGTTCTTCGACGAGTTGATTACAATTGATCCGCACCTTCATAGAAGACATTCGATGTCTGAAATATATGCTGCGCCCAGTAAAGTACTGCATGCCTCGACGCTAATCTCGGCGTGGATAAAACGGACTTTACAGGATGCAGTATTGATAGGTCCAGACGTTGAAAGTGAGCAATGGGTGTCAGAAGTATCTCAACACGCTGGTGTGCCGTTCATCATTTTGAATAAGGAAAGATATGGCGACAGAAATGTCCACATTTCATTTCCTGAAATCGAAAAATACAAGGGGCATACTCCTGTGTTGGTGGATGATATCATTTCTACTGCGCATACAATGGTTGAGACGGTGAAACATTTGAAGACTCTCGGTTTTAAAGCGCCCGTTTGTATTGGAGTTCATGCAATCTTCGCAGATGCCGCATTTGAGGAGCTGAAGAATGCAGGGGTGAATAAAATTGTGACTTGCAATACAATTCCACACGAGTCGAATGGTATAGATGTCAGTCCCTTGATCATTCAATCCCTTATGCCGTGATTGGAGTATCCGGCTGACGTTTCACAATTGGATAGAAGAAAAATCTCAGCCTCTTCGATCGCTACGGACCGCAACCTGGAGATAGACGATTACAAACAAAGCAGCTACCGACGTGAACAACAATGTGGACGACGACCCGAACGTCAACCACAAAAAGCCTGCGAGGGAACTTGCGATCATGGTGAATACACTTTGAAAACCGGTGTAGGTACCAATAGCGGTGGCGATATCCTTCTTGTCGCTGATGTTGCTGATCCAGGCCTTCGCAATGCTTTCGGTCGCAGCTGCATAGATTCCGTAAAGAAAGAACAGCATGACGAATTCATACAGCTCATGGCTCACCGACATTCCCAGATAGACGGAGGCAAAAACTATGAATCCGAGGATGATCGTCCTCTTGAAACCGATCTTGTCACTTAATTGTCCGCGTGGAAATGCAGCCAGGGCGTAGACAAGATTGTAGAAGATATACACGCCGATCACGCTGGTGTCATTCATCCCGGCTTCCTTTATTTTTAGCAGCAGGAAAACATCTGAGCTGTTGATCAATGTAAATGCGAGCAGACCCGTTACCAGTTTCCTGTACGATGCGGGACTGTCTTTCCAGTACCGCGCAAAAGAAAGAAATGAAACAGAACTCACTTTCCCTGATTCTTTCCCCGCCTCCCTTAGCAACAAGGTAAAGCTTATGGCCACAATGCCTGGAAGAAAGGCGATCAGGAAGAGCGTTTTATAATTGCCGGGAAAAAAGTAGAGGTAAGTCAAAGCGAATGAAGGGCCGATAACTGCGCCAAGTGTATCCATCGCGCGATGTAGTCCAAATACCTGTCCTTTTGTTTGAGGAGTAGCTTCATCCGACAACATTGCGTCCCGCGCTCCTGTTCGTATTCCTTTTCCCAACCGGTCAGTCGTGCGCGATAGGAAGATCCATAGTGGGTAGACAAATACTGCCATCATGGGTTTGGAGACTGCGCTCAGTAAATATCCGAGACGAACAAAGGGCAGTCGCTTGCCGCTGACATCGGAGAGTTTTCCAAAATAGCTTTTGCTAAGTCCTGCAGTAGCTTCTGCAACACCCTCTAAAATACCGATCAGCAAGATCGAGAATCCGATTTCTTTCAGATAGATCGGCATTACAGGATAAAGCATTTCACTTGCCACATCCGTAAAAAGGCTGACGAGCGATAAGATCCAAACGGTGCGGGTAATAACCTTCATTTTTTCAGTATCGGAATATATGTTAGTTGATCACAATAAGCCTTTCTGCCTGGCACCGGCGGCTTTTTTTTCCTACATGGTGATCAGCGTAATTAATTCTTGCGAATATACGCTCGCCGATAATGTCATAGTAAAGTCTCTAAGCGGTTGATGGTGATAACGAATGATCCTTCAATTGCTATGAACATTGATCTCCCATGATCACACGAATATACGTTGTTGGTTTTGTGTTTTGATGAATGACCTAAGATCCGGATCGCAGCTTAAGAGCAATCCGGACAACACTATTGGTTAAGATTCGTGCGGCAGGGGATAATGCACGGTAAACGTACTGCCAATTCCTTCGTGGCTGGTAAAATCAACGGTTCCACCGACCAGATCCAAATATCGTTTTATAATGTTCAAGCTGAGGCCGGTGCCCTGAATAGTGGTGACATTGTTCGCGCGATGAAATTTCTCAAACAAATGTGGTTGATCCTCCAGCGGAATACCGATCCCTTCTGAGATGAATAAGGGGACAACTTATGATTTTTGTTATGAGGACGCCTTGGATTCTACGATTCGACGTGATGCAAGGGTTTGACTAGCCTCAAAATGGCGCTCATCCGCGCAATGGTTGCGCACATGACCTATGGCACTAATACTTTGCAGGGACGGCGTTCATGTCTTTAGGAGAAAAAAAGCCAAATGGCAACTAACGCCAGGATTGCCCCTGAAATGAGAAATTGAAAATTTTTCGAGCGCCTCTCGATCAACGTAGAAGCTTTGCCTGCCACGTACCCATAGGCAGTAAGTACAAGCGTGTCGATAACAATGGACATGATTCCGAACACGCCAACGTAAAAAAGAAAATTCTTCTCTACGTGAACGAAAGTGGGAAGAATGGTGATCCAAAATATGAATGCTTTTGGATTTGAAACAATTGTCAGAGGACCTTGCACAAACTGTCTGTCGCGTTGAATATCCGTGGCATTCGATTCTGTTTCGGTTGGTTGCAAACCCGCCTTGATCAGCTTGAATGCGTTATATAAGGTAAAAGCAACTCCTCCATATTTGATTACTTGAAACACTTCCGGGAATTGGGCCAGGATAACGCCCAGCCCGAGAATCGATATTCCAAGATAAATGAGATTGCCTGTAACAATACCGAGAATAGAAGGAATGCTGCTTCTTAGGCCACCGTGGACTGACTGTGAGATCACAAACACAACATTCAATCCTGGGATCAGGGAAATTACTAATACTGTCAACGCGAAAACGAGGAGATGGTAGTCCATGCAGGCATTATGATATCGTAATATTACGAGTCCGGCTTCCTGATAGTTACTGAAAAAGTTTTGTGTCTTTTTTCGAATCCTACGTCTGAAGGACAAACATTTGAGAAATGAAAGAACTGAGAGCACTTTTCACATGCCTCGGCTTCATCGATCAGGTTATTTAGTGGCTCTTGGCAAGAGACAAATGCCTTGTTCCAGAAACGCGTCTACCGTCAAAGCTTGACAGTTTTCTAAGAATGTTAACACCGAGTTACCTGCTGTTGGCGCACTGTAAATTTCTACCAGGCTCAATGATCAAATGAGCCGAAAAACAAAAAAAGCCTGCGGTTAGCGGGCTTCTTTGAGCAGAGGTGGAGGAGTGATTTAAAACTTACAACGGCCTCACTAACAGTTTCTTCATAAGGACCTGGGATTAACAACCATGCCAGTATCAAATTTTGCCCATAATGGACATTCACCCGGCGATGAATGTCCCCCGAACGCACAATGATGATTGAATCGGTCAGATGCAGTACCTGGCAATAAGCTTTTGTTCTTCGCCGGAGTTCTGTGCTCTTTTGTAGATCCACTTCAACAACGGAAAGATAAATGTCAAAAGCCCCGGAGCGTTCATATCGCTCATACAAACTATGATAGCCGTTTGCTTAAGGCTCTTTGGAATAGATCTTTTATCCGTGAGGCCGTCACTGGCAAGACCGTACAGGATACGCAAGGAGTTTTCAAAGCCCTGATGTCCCGGAGCAATTTTGATGTTGAATTTCACTTCGTCATTGCCCGGGTTAAAGAAGCAATGCAATTGCATGGGCTGCACGGTATAGCTTTCACCGGGCTTGAGTATGATCCGCTCCTCTGACTTGCCGACCCTAAGTCCCAAATCACCTTGTACTGCCGTAAAGGTTTCGCTGTAGGTTTTGTGATAGTGCAACACATTGCCGCCACCCGGGCATAGCGTAATCTCGATCTCGCTGAATTTTCCGTCACTTTCGACGGAAGTCTTAACGAAAGTGGCTACGTCCTTAATTACCGGGTTGACGATTGTTTTTCTCATGTGAGTTATGCAATTTTAGTACATTGTACTAGAACGGGACCAAATCAAAAAAAGATGCATTCCATTAAAGAAAAAATATTGACTACAAGTCTGAATTTATTCAATAAAAACGGGATAGAGACGGTGGGTATGCGCGACATTGCCGCAAAGCTGCACATCAGTGTCGGAAATCTTACCTACCATTTTCCGGCAAAAAACGATATCCTCTATGCCCTTTGCATCCAATTTATTGATGAAATAGATAGGCTGGCCGCGGAAGTCCTTGGCTCCGATACGGAAAATTTCCTGACAAAAGCCTATGGCCAGCTAGAAGCCGTTTTTCATGTGCAGCTTAAATACAAATTTATTTTTAACAAGCGCTACGCTGAAATTATAACGTTGCTCCCGGAGGTTCAGGCACACTATCAAAAAGTTTTGAAGACCCGCTTTGACGAGTGGCGTGCATTTCACGAAATACTGGTGAAACAAAAGCTCGCCCATTCTGAACTGACCGAAGATTCAGACGCCGTTGGTTACATCTTTAATATATTGGCTTTGTTCTGGCACCAGGAGGCGACAATCTACCTGCCGGATATACCAGACGAGCAGAAGGTGAAACACGCGTTGTCTGTGTTGTTCCATGTTTATAAACCTTACCTCACAAAAAAAGGCCTGAGTCAATTAGCCCCTCTCTTGAAAACTCTTAAGCCCTACAAGTAATTCCTTACTCGCTTCTCAGTGATTCTAACGGGTTCGTCCGGGCAGTGCCTTCGGGAGCGTTGATAAATATTGAGTTGAATGAGATCACGACGCAGGATGAGGGATTACTCGTCCGCGCGACGCATGCGCACATGCCCTCGTGATGCTACGCTGATTTTCTTCGCGCAAGCCGACGCAAAATCAGCTTCGCGTTCGAACCCCCGCCGGCGCTTCGTTCTCATCCCTCTGATGTCGACCAATGATTAAATGGACAGAAAACAAAAAAGCTTGCCGTAGCAAGCTTTTTTTCAGCAGAGGAGGAGGGAGTGTTTTTACTTTCACAACCGCCTCATTATCAATTTCTTTGTTACCTTATAAAAGTCAGGTACCAGCTTGGTACCAGGGTCGAGAATCAAAACCGATTTCGAAATCCCTTTGACTATTTCAAACATACAAAATGTGAACCAGATTTGGAAGGCCTCAATTTCTTCTCGCGAATTTCCGCAACCGTAAATCTATAATCAGTTGAAGAAGCAAGAGTACCAAGGATGCGGAAAAAAAGTAGTCTTCGTATTGGCGACTATATCGTGCATTAACCCCAAAAATATTTAGAATGGAACTTAGACCACTTTCGGTGAATGCGTGTACACCGTCTGGACGGATAAGCACAAACGTGAGAAGATTTAATGATGATAGAATTATTGCTGTCCTATGTTTTTGAATTCTATCAAGACTAAGCCCTATTGCAAAGTGTAGGATAAAAACAGGTAGAAGTATAATTCCAAACGCAATCAGACCAAGCCCAAGATTTAAGAACAAAATAGCTATTGAGAGTACAAACGTTGTCCAGAAAAATAGCTTGACTGTCTTGAATTCCATTTCGCGTTCAATCCTTGGCTATATTAAAGTAACTAATGCTATAATCAAATTTTTGTCCCACCACAAGATTGTCCTTATCACCATTGCCATGATATGCCATTTTCGACCCGCATATATCCGTTGCCTCAATAACGAAAACGTAATCACGATTCTTAATGATCTTCTTTCTTTTTATTACTCCTTTAACCACACAGGTTTTTTCAGTCTCATCCCAAGGCAAAGGTTCCTTTTCTATCTTGTACAGAAGCAGGCCTTTTGGAAGATTACCTTTTGCGAACTTCATGCTGACACTGTCGCCTATGGAGAAGGATTCAAATAGTAGCCTATCTTCTTCTTTCTTTTTCTTCGCCTCGATCTTGTTTGCAGCATCCGCTTTCTTCCAATAATCTTGATAGTATTGGATTTGACCTTGAAGGTCGATGTCCTTTCCGTTTAGTTGCCTGTGAAATGAAGTCAATATAATTGACGACATATCATCTGGATGAAAAATCCCTTTTGAGTTAAAGTAACGGACAAGAGAGTTTTTGCCTTTCCAAAGTTCCCAACCATTTCGTATTCCTCGCCCTGTCCCCATGTGCAACTCAGAAACTGCAATTCCCTCATCCTTCGACTTAAATCCCGCCTTATCCTCGTTAGACCACATGCAGCTTAAATATTCTAGTCCGTCATTTAGGTCTTTTGGGATATAGTCTTCAGGATACTTGCAGTCGCTTTGTGAAAAGGCATCGCCAAATGTCAATAGGAAAAATTGCAGATAAATTAGTCGCAAGAAAAATGTTTTCATCTTGACCAAAGATAGCTTTTATGGAATTATAAACACCTCACTACCTTTTTTGGGATGATATGAAGGCTTGTAACTTAAATAGTTAAAAGCAACAAGTTCGGTTACAAGCTTGTGGTAAGTGGTTTTTGATTTTATCCTGGCGGCAGCCATTAACCGGCTCCGCGAAATGTTAAATGGATTGTGAAATCCGTTATTGATCCATGCCACAGCTAATGCAGTGCAAACACTAATGTGCATAGTACTGAGACTTGTATTGGAAGTCACACGCTGCAAAAAATTGTTGAGCTGTTCAACCTTGTCCATTGCTTTCCAAAAGCTTCGTAATTTCTTCGTAGTCGTAGAACATAATACCTCCCACTTTACTAAAAGAGAGTGAACCATTTATCCGGAGATTTTGCAATGTTCCTGTCGAGATTCCCAAGAGCTTTTTTACCTCTGAAGACTTTAGCCACTTCTTCGCCGGAGCAGAAGAACTCTCTTTTATAAGATTTCTTATCTCCTGAATGAGACTGGTCTTAAATACTTCCAAATCTCCTATCGTGATTAGTTGATCTCGGTTGATTCGTTGATTTTGCTCTTCCCCACTTTTCATATTCTACTGTACGTTAAAACTTAAAATATTCATTGCCTCTTCATCGTGGCTCTGTTTGTAGACTGGCAGACATTTGATCCAATACTTAGTTCCGGTTTGTTCGCCACCAGTTATGTTGTTGTTGATCCAGGTCTGTAAGCTGGTCAAGGTCGAATGACTAACCCAACTACTTGAAGCATCGAGACGGCTCCTGTAGGTTACGCCTGAAAGCTCATTCGTAAAGTCGTGCGAAAGCGTGTCTATTTTTCCTCGTAACACGAATAAGTCCCGGTCGTGATAGTGGTTGTAGTTTTCATGATCATCCCAATCACCAGAAAAGAAAAATTGAAGGGTTCGTTTCTTCAAACCCAATCCGACAAGGGCATCAGCCAAATCTTGAACTCTGACCAAGTCTCCATCGGTTACAAGCGCATTCAGTTCACCAATCGTGTCTATGTCTTCACGTTTCAGAAATGAAAACCCCTGAATAAGATTGTAAAGCTTTTCAAGGGTGTTCCCATTAACCGGAACATTTCCCCTGATGCCATTTACCGCTGTTGTTAAATCTTCCGTACGTACTAAGTCTGCATCCTGGACAATGGCGTTCAGTTCTGCTAAATGATCGATGTCCTCACGTCTTAGGTATGTCAACCCCTGGACGATGTTGTATAACTTCTCAAGGGAATTCGCTACAACCGGAGCGTTCCCCTTTAAAGCGTTAATGGCGGACATGATATCGTCTGCCTTCATAAGGACTGCATCAGTCAGAAAAGAGTTGAGTTTAGCCAAGGTGTCGATGTCGTTTGGCGTGATCCCATTCCCTGTTCCGTTGCTGGTCACCTTCAGGTAGATATTATAGAGTAACTCTTCGCTTACTGATCTGAATGGAGGCTTAGGTGTGTTCATAAACCTTTGGAGTAAAAATCCATCCCAGAGCCAGGGCTGCGAATACCGTTGTAGCTGTTACCACTCGCTTGAGTGTGATTCGTCTGAGCGACCTGAAGTCCACCAATGTATAGCTGAACGAATTTCCATGCAGTTTTGCGTGAAGCTTGCAGAGCTGCATAAAGGCGTAAAAGTCATCGGCATCTTTAAATACCTGACATCCGGCTGAGTATTGATCGATCAGTTTTGTTGAGCCGGTACTTTCAGCTCGGTGAATATTGATTCCGAAGTTTCCAGTCTCCTTAGAACCGTTGTTGAAATCCAGAATCGCATCTCTGTCGTAGTCACGAATGACTGTAACTGGCTTCACCTGAACCAATGCCTCGTATTTTCCGCGATGCAGACCGATTGCATACGCATCTCGATTTTGACCTTGAGCGAGGATAGCCGTTCCTTGTGGATACGTGGGATTGTTCAGCCAGAATGTACCCGGATCAGTAGTGGCTGGAAAGATGTGATAATTCCATTTGCCGTCCGGCTTTGTATAAAACACATGAATCTCGTCATCAAAGCTATTGGAGTTTACATTTTTGCTTCGAAGCCCAACAATGTTCAACTGATACGGTTTCGTATAGAGGGTAAAGCCGAATTCCTTCAATATTTCTTTGACGCGAGATAGCATGTGTTTACTGTTTTTAAATTGTACCTGTCTAAGCTGCTTTGTAGCTGAATGAATTGACCCTGTTCATCCAACCATCATAGAAGACGATCTGGTCAGGCCTGCGCTTGATGATGTTGTTCAGGAACACCTTACGCTCAATCTTGAGTGCGTTGAAAAGCAATTCCTGATCCGCGCAGTTGATCGCTGTTACGGTCTGTGGGCCAACAATACCATCCACTGTAACTTTGGCGATTCGTTGAACAATCTTCGCTACGGTCTTCCTTCCTGAGTTGTAGCCCCAATCCACGATGAACTCTGCCAATGATTGGTTAAGAATCAAGTCAGCCAGGAAGTAGTCCCAGAAGATCTTCTTAGCGATGTACTTCGCGTCCGACTCACTTAGTTTCTTGATGTCTTCCGCATCAATGTCGCCATCGCCATCTTTGTCGTGACCGTGTTCTTGCCACACCGAAAGAATGACTCCATACTTGGTCGGGCCGCCTCTGTCCAATGGGTGATTCACATACCCTCCCTCTAATCGCAGGAGCTTGCCTGCGAAATTTTCAAACTTCGCCATTGTAAATAATTGTTTTAAGTGTACTTGACGTCTTGGGTGGGGACTTTCAGAATGCTGTTGTCAATTGACTTGAACCATGTCATCCCATTCGATACTTCCAGTTCGTCTCCGAGTATCGTATTCCTGCGCACGGGTATCCGGTTGTTTTGTGCGTCCGTCACTACGGTCTCCCGGATGGTGATGAGGTCTTTGTAAAGCCTGATCCCCTGCAAGCTCCACGTACCTGTACTACTTACCTTTAAACCCATGCGCAGGAATTCATTTCTTATCTGTGTCTTTGCCGCCTCATTGCTTTTGAAAGCGTAATCCAGCAGGTCGGTCACAATCGTCTTGGCGATGAAGCTTTGCTTTTTGTAGTACTCATTCACCGTTGAATAGTCTGATACTGTTTTGAGCTGCTTCAGTACGCTTAGAACTTGCTCAATATTCTTCGATTGTGCTCCCGCATATAGACTTGCCGCCAATGCCGAAGGATTAAACACTACCGTAAGTGATCCTGAACCTCCGGTGATCTGGTTGAACAATGATTCGCTTACTGTTTCCGGATAGCCTGCCGACTTCAACGCATTGGCAGTTTGCGGGCCGAATTGTCCATCCACTGAAATGCCCGGTGAAGTCTTTGCGAGTGCTTGTTGAAGCATTGAAACTCTTGACCCCCTGCTTCCCCTTTTCAGAGGAAAGGTGTCATTGGCACTTGACACCGCTCTTGAAGTAAAGGAGGCATAGGACGTAGGCAGTGTATTGTTGATGATGATCGTATCTGAAGATGCTTCCGATGGAATTTGATTTTGTTCCATCGCCTTCCGTTTCTTCAGACGGTCATACACCAGGTATCCGCCACCACCCAGAGCCGCTAAAGCAAGCGCGTAAATGAAAACCTTGGCCGGTTTAACTCCTTTCTTTTTTGTGGGAGTCTTTTTCGCTGGACTTGTTTTCTTTGGCTTCTTACTCTGCGTTTTCTTTCCCTTCGTTGCCTTTTTAGCCATTTACTTCTTTGCGTTTAAAATTCTTATCAGCTCGTTGTATTCATCACTGCTTAGTTCTTCCTCCAGGTCTGCATTCAGGCTTCTTCCATAGAGATTGGCGTACTCCTTCTGCACTTTCGTGTACATGCTCTTTGACGGTATCTCATTGAATACCTGAATTACCATTGGTTCGTTAGTGCCCCATCCCATGTAGTTGTCATTGTCAAAGGCCATCTTCAACTGCTTCGCGAAGGTTGCCGGATCACCGACTTCCAGACTGTGTTTTTGCGAAATGTTCGCCCTGGTCTTCTTATAAAGGTGACGCCCCAGAAAGAATAATCCGGTTGCAGTGCCAAGACCGAGTGTCGAATAGATCACCACGGTCTTGAGATTTTGGAGTCTCTGTGCGTCAGTGTTCATTACTTCCTTTTTTAAAGACCCAATGCCTTCTTCGCGATGGAAGTTTTCAACGGATCATTCTTCACCACATCGGCAAGCTTCGCGATCTCTCGTGCCTTTAATTTCTGCATCAAGGTCGATGCTGCTAACAGTTTTACTTCTGCCTCGCCTTGCGTCTGCGCTTCAATGCTCACTTCAAAACTGTACTTGTTCATAGTTATACTTGTTGTTTAATATTTGCATGATTCAGGATCAGGTCAATCTTGCCCTTGTCGTCAGCCAGCGTTTGAACAATGTGAAGCACTTGCTCAAATTCTTCCTTGCTGAATTGCGACTTGAGTTGATTGACAAATTGTATTGCAGCCTGTTCTTCTTCGTTCAAAGAAGGAGTTGCTGAAGCCTTCGGTTTAAAGCTCACCTCAGATTCAGTTGTTTGTTCACTGGCCGATTCTTCATTGCTTGACTGCAATAGGCCTGCAAGGGCTTCTCCTCCAGGAAATGCAGCCATAAGTTTTGGATTTCGCTTGACGAAGCTCTCCACGAGACTTGATCCTACGTCTCCCAGAAAACTGTTCAAGGGAGACTGCTTCATTTCGAGCCTGGCGTTTTGCTTTTCCAGTTCGTCTACCTCACTTTCCAGGTCTGCGATGTGCTGTTGAAGTTTCTTATTCTCTTCCTTCAGTACCTCGTATTCTTTTTCACGCAGTTTCCGTTGCACTTCTTCGTCAACGATATTCTTTACATCTACTCCAGACAACCCTTCTTTCTGAGCTTCTCCGAAATAGAATATCCGTTTCTCGTTGTTGTTGCTACTGCCAGTGAATAGAAGTACTTCAATGGAGCGCGTGTCCGCAGTGACGAAGTTTTCAAACATGGTGAACATATCAGGGTCACTCGTTCTTCGAACTGCTTTGAAGCCGTCCACCAGGATTTCATAGTCAATTGGTTGACCTTTGTCGTGGTAAAGGCGCAGGTACTGCAAAAGGTTGTCAATCTTTTTCTGTTCGTATCTTTCTTTATTCGGTAGTGCCATAATTCTGTCAGTTCACAATAATTGCTTGTATAAATTTTATTCTTCGCTTTTCCACTCCTGGGTTTGTGATCTTAATCTCTCCGCGGTGTATGTGTATGCTTTCTGGTATCGGATCGTCCGTTGAGTCATACATTCCATAATCAGAGTCTACCACAAGCCCAGGAGGTTCGTCAATGATGAAGAACATTTCATTATAAGCCGGGAGCGTAATCGTAGACCCTGCTTCGATGATGAAGTCCCTGTGACGGAGATGGTACTTTGAGTAGCCCTGTTGCTTAAGTCGCAAGGGCGCGAAGTCCAAAATGAATTGCTCGGTCATAGGTGTATCTCCATCGGTTCTAACAAGTCCTTCCTTTCGCTCTTATGCGGCTCAATGGCTTCGTCTGCAATAACCTCATCAAGCTCTTCAGCCGTCTCACATTCCACGTAAACCGTGATTACGAATGGATCATCAAACGTCTCTCCTTTAAACCAA
>CBHTUB010000006.1:0-37525 GCA_966095595.1 uncultured Chryseosolibacter sp.
ATAGAAGTAAGCGAGCCGTTCGTAGCTGTCGTAGACTGTGCCCGAAAGATTATACACATAGGAAGCAAATGGTCCGGGCCGCAGTGATCGCGTCTCTTCGAGCGCTTCAAGCAAGGTTTTCTCTGCATCCGAATAATTCCCCATCTGCTCATATAATGCACCTAATTGCATACGCGCGAAAATGCGCATGTTTTCCGAAGAGTGCTCGACTACCGTTTTTAGTGCGTCTTCGAGCTTTTGAATATCCTTTTGCCTTTGCACTTCCATTCGGTAGTAGCGCATCAGCTTGCCCTTCCGCCACTTACCATCCCGCGCGGAAGACTCTCCGACCACAAAGGATACAAGGATCAATATGAATAAGACTCTTGTGATCATCTTAATCTTACCCCCACATTAAATCCAACCATCGAATACTTCGAAAAACCATTGGCGAGAAGGTAGGTAGACTGCTGACTGTTGATACCCCAATGTTTTTCCAACCCTTTGATTCCGGACTGCGCGGCCAGCGGTACCTGAAAATAAAATCCAACGTGAAACCTGTTGAAGGGAATGATCATCTGAAATTTGGTGGCGAATGAAAGCCGGTCGCAATATCGTGTGATGTTTCCCTTGACAGTGCGAAGCTGGCCGAATTCGTAAACACTTTCTTTCAGATAGGCATGTACCATGTAGGTCGGCAGAACGCCAAAGTCCACGAAGAATGCATTCTTATTCATGGCGTTCCATCGCACCATCAGCGGTATCGAAGTAAATGTACCCCGGAACGTACTGCGTGCTCCGAAAAAGAAGCTTTCGGTTTCATAGCCCGCCTGAAAGACCGACAAACCAGTCAAAACATTGAACGCGCCGATCACTCGCCGCTCATATTCGAAATGAGCTGACTTATACTTGAATTCAAAAAGCTTTTTATCGACCAGCGTGCTCAGGTTCCCGTAAACCGTAACATCGCCAATGCCACCCGAAATATAGATCTTCGACTGTGCAATGGCGGATGAGCATGCTATACTGGATAGAATCAGAAAAATGTATTTCAGCCTTTGCATAGATCAAAAGGAATAATGGCGCTTGAAATTCACCTGAGTTATAGTGCTACCGTTGGTATAGTACGAATCGATGTAAAGTCGCCCGAAGGTCTCGTCAGGGAACCTCACCACGTAGCCGTGCCGTAATTTTGCATAGACCGCATAATGGAAGTCGAGCTGGGGACCACGTCTCATGGCAGAAAGGCAGGTAACTTCACCGTAGTCGGCGATCATGCCATACATATGACCTTCCACATAAACCGAGCGCAGGATGGGCTGCTCACCGTCCAACTCAAGCCTGAAGCAACCATTGATGTCTTCCTGGAAGCAGATCCACCCCTGATCCCCGACAGCATATTCGTCGGAGCCCACGGGATCTGGACATTGATCATTGATCGGCCCGGATTCACAGGCCGTTAGAAGGGAAGCATACAAGATAATCCTTACAATAGGACGCATCCTGGTGGGGTTATAAGTTAGGTCATGTAAAATTTAGCAATTCGTCCGACAATATCCTATCGCTGACCTTTTTTGGTTTAGCCACTCCTGGTCCGGTTGAACCACCTACCCTCCATTTGTTGATTGATTATCAGGAAATAACTTATTTGCACCGCTGTCGTTAGTGTAACAGTTATCGGATCCACCTACAGATTTCTCAATGCATCTTCAGAAAATAGCGCTTTCAGATACCAAAGCATTCTCTCCGTTCTTCCTCGATTACGTGCAGCAAAAAGAAACCCTGCGGCCTTTTTACGAGATCTATCCCTCTGTCGGGAACTTTAACAAGTTGTTAACAAAAAAAGAAAGCTCGTTCTCCGGAGCCAGCAGAAAGTTACTCGTCGGGGCGCTGACAAGGCAGTATAAAACCATTAAGCTCAACGCTCAGGTCGAGCTCAATATTCAAGCGCTCGCCAAACCGAATACGTTTACAGTGACGACAGGTCATCAGCTCAATATTTTCACCGGGCCGCTTTACTTTATTTACAAGATCGTCACGGTGATCAATGCTTGTAAACAGCTAAAGGCGAAACATCCGGATCATCATTTTGTACCGGTTTACTGGATGGCATCGGAGGATCACGATTATGACGAGATCAAATACTTCCGTTTAAATGGAAAAAAATATACCTGGGAAACAAAACAGTCCGGCGCCGTGGGCCGATTCAATACCAGGGAACTCAGGTCACTGCTGAATGAAGTACCGGGCGAAAAAAAGCCTTTCGACGAGGCATACAACAAGTTTGAAAGACTTTCCGACGCCACGCGTTACTATGTGCACGAGCTCTTTAAGGAGTATGGACTGGTGGTGATCGACGGTGACGATCGCGAACTCAAGGGGTCATTCAAAAATGTAATGGAGGCCGATATCCGCGGCAACACGACGATCAAAATGGTCGAAGAAACCAACAAAAAACTCGAGGCGTTGGGTTATGAAACACAGATCCACTGTCGTGAGATAAACTTCTTCTATCTCGACAATGGAATCCGGTCGCGTATCGAAAAGCAGGGAAACAGGTATCATGTCGTGGATACCAAATTGGAATTCAGCGAGGAGGAGGTAAAAGCATTGATAGACAGGGAACCGGAAAAGCTTAGTCCCAATGTTATTTTGCGTCCGTTGTACCAGGAGATGATCCTCCCGAATATTGCCTATGTCGGAGGGCCGGCCGAAGTGGTGTACTGGCTGCAACTGAAAGATATGTTTCAACACCATCAAGTTCCGTTCCCGGCACTCATGCCCAGAAACTTCGCGATGGTGATCGACCATGTCGTTGAGCGGAAACTGGAAAAGACCGGCATTGATCTGTCGTTGTTCTTTGAGCCGAAAAATTTCCTGTTCAACCACTGGGTGTTAAAAAATTCGCGTCACCAGCTCACCGTCGGCGACGAACGGAAGATTCTCCTCAATACCTTTGACAAGCTTCGTGAAAAGGCCGGCCAGATCGACAAAACGCTTATACCGTACGTGGGAGCGGAAGAGAAGCGACTGGCCAACACACTGGAGAAGATCGAGAAAAAATTCCTGCGGGCCGAAAAACGTCTCCATGCAGATAAACTTCGACAGATCGAGCAGGTGAAAGACGCGCTGTTCCCCAATGGCGGCCTGCAGGAGCGTACGGATAATTTCCTGAACTTTTTCCAGCACGACCAGGCATTCATCTCGAAGCTGATTGACCTGTTCGATCCTTTCGATTTTGCCTTCAACGTGGTAACTTACCCCGCGAATGACTAAAGCAGAAATCAGAAAGACTTATCTAAGCAAAAGAACAACGCTGGCAGAAAGTGAATTCTCCAGGCTCAATGAGCAGATCTGCGACGTTTTCTTTTCGTCAATCGACCTTCGTAGGGTTAACATCTTACACACTTTCGTTCCGATAGAAAAGACGCGTGAGCCGGACACGTGGTGCATCATCAGACGGACAATGAAAGAGTTTCCGCAAGTACAAATTGCCGTTCCCCGCATCAACAACGAGACGGGCATGATGGATAATTTTTTCTTCGAGGACGAATCACAACTTGAAAAAAATACGTGGGGAATACCTGAACCGAAGCGAGGAATACCTGTGCCTGTCAGCAAGATCGACCTGGTCCTTGTCCCACTGCTTGCAGTCGCGAACGACGGTCACCGTGTCGGATATGGTCGCGGATTCTATGACAAGTTCCTGGCCACGCTTGAGCCTGGTGCGCGGAAGATCGGCCTATCCCTTTTTCCACTCATCGATGTTATCGATAACGTTAGTACGACTGATGAACGACTGACGGATGTGGTCACGCCGGAAGGAATGATCTCATTTAGCTGATCAGTTCGGTTTGCCGAAACCCACGGTAAACGTCTTTGAGATTGTTACATCCTTTCCATCAGTTGTATAACCTCTTACCTCTGCGACGAATTTTCCGGTGACATCACCCGTTTGAAATTTTACGGTCGCCATACCATTCTGATCCAACTTTAATGCCGGATTCCAGTAAATACAGGATCGCAGGTCCGGTACGCGTGGACGCGACATTCCGTAGTTAAGGGAGAATGTGCCAACCGCCGGATTTAACCCACTCACGTTAAACGCCTGCGTGCACTTAGGGACGCGCACGGCATTGTTGAGCATTTTTGTCTCCACAATTACCAGTCCGTTATTGCCTATGGAGCCCAACCTGCTCAGCTTCTCGGGCTTTGTAACGACCTTGATCGCGTACACTTCCTCTGGTTTTAAACTCATGAAATAATTAACATCATCAGTCATAACACCATCTATGATCATAATTGGATTGCCATAGGGCCGGAATTCAAGATCCTCGATAATGACCCGCAAAAGGTGATTACCGTTGTTCCAGCGGTGATAGAGCGCGGGGACTACCTCTCTGAGGGTTTCTTCCATGGTGGGGAATAGAAGATAGTCTGTGAGCACGACCTTATAATCCACACCGAAGATCTCATCTTCAAGAAAAGCCGTTGGCGATTCTTCTCGTTTGCTTTCCGCTGCCTTCAACATTTCATGTACCGCGTAGGAGCTATCGATCGTACTACGCTCTTCGTTGAATGTAAAATATCGACTCGGCGAAGGGGCGAATTTGTAGTCATGTAATTTGTAGGGAACGACTGCATCCTGCTTAAGCGTGATCTTATAGTCGTGCAGCACTTTGTTCTTCCTCTCCACATGATAGACCACTTCATCGTCGCCATAAAAGCTTATCAACAATGGAAAATTGAAATAACCGTTTTTATCGGGATATATTTCATAGCTCATCACATCCTTCAAAAGAAAGAAACACACTTTCACAGAGTCCTCAAGACGTTTCGTAGGGTCTGGATGGGATAAGTATCCCCTGATGAAAATGTTTTCGATAAAGGTCTTATTGGGGGAGCTCAGGTAGTTAAGAATGTTGGTCCATCGTTGCGGCGCGGCCTGTGTTATCCAATAAGCGTCCTGAACTTCGTCAAAGACACTGTCGGCGGTGACCGGTTTTTCGCGAAGCACGACTCGGGATTTATCGGACAGCAGATCTTCACTGTAAATTGTGACCGCGAGGGGTTGCGTCAATTTATCTCTTAGCCCTGAAAAGTCGATGGACACTTCTCCCCTCTCGCGTATTGCCAACTGTTCGTTGTTCAATTCTATCGTATAGGTGACCGGCGATGATACCTGCTGTTTAAAATAGATCGGGCGATCTGCCAGCACCGCACGGTGATCCGAAAACAGTGATATGTTGTTCAGGCCTGGCAAAAATTTGTCGGAAGGAATATTGATCAGCAACGAATAATTATTTTTATCGAACTTTACATAGGCGGCATATGTAACATTGTTATTCTTCGATACTACCAAGCGTACCACTGAGTCCCTCAACGTCGAACCCGGGCTCATCTGCCCGATCAACTTTACGGAAGAGCGATCCTTGCTGAGGGACACCATCAGGGAAATATGATCAAAAGTGGTTGGCGGCATTTCATATTTTCTATTTTCGCACACGCCAAAATATTTTCTGTCTCCCTGTGGTTTCAGGTAGACCACACCGTAACCATGTTCATTGAGGCGGAAGCCTGTAACCTGATTATTAAAGATATCTATGATGGCGCCTTCACTGTCTGACGGGCCTCTTACTATGATTTTATTCGTCACACCTTCCACAATGTATCCACCCTCGGGAAAAAATTGCAGGTTGGCCCGGTCTTCCAACTGTCTGCTATTCTTTTGCCCGCTGACGAGAATAGGATACGTAGCAACGGAAGACGGATCGGCGCTGATCGTCGCATCATTATATACGTTCACCTGGTACACTCCGCCTTTAAACGCATCGGTCACCGGGAATTGATTGTAGCCAACGCCCCCCTTTAGCAGAACTTTCTGTGTTTGGATCGTTGCCCCGTTTGGGCCTGTGATTTTCACGGTGAGTATCATGCGGTCTGTCCCAGGTTTCGAAAGATCATTTACATTCACCCTAATTGAATAAAACGCCGTGTCACCTTTCGCGTACTGAGGCTGATTGAAAAAGAGTGCGACTTTTTGTGGAGTGGCAAGCTGATAGTAGCGGTCGAGGTCCAGTTGCAGGCTCGTTGTAAATGAATCGGACTGTGCAAGTGCATTCAATGCACCGAAAAGAAATACAAACTTCGCTAATAAGTATTTCATATTACCAAAATGGTGGTTTTTCATTCGATGAGTTTTTATATCTGCTCCTGCAGTCTGCAATTACGGTGTCATCTGCAAACGGCGGAGGTACAGGCGCATCGAATCTGCCAATGAAGATTGACTGCCGCGTTACAGCAGATGCAGCGAAGCACCCGAGAACCTGCTCGGAGGGATTTATCTCGTTCTTAACATTACCTACTGCCTTCGCAATGTTTACCTGAAAAATGCTTCCATTGCCTTCCTGTGATTTCACAGCCTTCCAGAATTCGTACGCATCTTCCGACAAGCTCAGCTGTTCTACCTGGATGTGATAACGATCGTAAAACCGTAATCCGTCAAAAGGGATCCGCGCAACAAAGACCCGATTGAATTCATTATCGCCTGCGTATTTGCTTACCGAGATATTTGCTTTTTTATAGTAATCAGTGATCCAGCAGAAACAACATTCGCAGGGATGCAGGTAGTACCATTTCCATTCTTGTTTGTCGAAATAATATCCGCTGCATGGCAGGGGATCGGGGATTTCGCCATTGGGCGTATATATAACATGAAGCTCCGGAAATGTTCGAACCTCATAAGTGCCTGTAGTTCTCCAGCGAAATAAGTTATGGCCATCGCCTCTGGAGTCGATGTAAACTGCATAAGAGTCTTGCGTCCGCGCCCTGTCATCATCCGGGTTGATCGACTGGGGCTCAAACTCCGCGTACAACTTTTCAATTGTTCCAGCCGGAGACATCCGTTGCGGTGTCGAGCGGTAAAGATCACCATCTTCCAGCTTCACTTCCAGTGTGTATGTTCTTCCGATCTCGCCATAAAGATCCGGATCGCTTTTGTAAACACCGTCGGTATCTGCGGTAAAAACATAGCGGTTGCCAAGATCATCAATTACAGAAACTGAAGCATCAGGATAACTCACGGAATCTTTCGCATTAACTGTAAGTGTATAATAAACCTTCACCTCGTGCGGGCCGGCCTGATCAGTGATCAACCCGTCAATTACAAGACGTTTGCTATTCAAGCCTGGAACAGCCAATGGATCGACACACGACCCGCCGAGGAGAAAGAGCAGCGTAATACACAGCCATGTGTGCTTTCTGATATCGTCCGATACTGTTGTTTCCATCCTTGTCACCAAAACGGTGGCTTATGATTTGTTGAATTCCTGTAATACTTCCTGCAGTCGGCAATTACGGTGTCCGCGAACGGTGGGGGTACGGGCGCATCATAACGGTCTATGACCAGGGTATGCTGCGATATTGCAGATGCAGCAAAGCATCCGAGAACCTTGTCAGAATCGTCAGCCGCGTTTATGATGTTACCATGTGCCCTGGCAACGTTCGCCTGGAAAATACTGTTACTGCCCTCCTGTGATTTTACTGATTCCCAAAATTCATACACATCATCCGATAAGCTCAATTGCTCGACAAGAATGTGGTAGCGATTATAAAAACGTACTCCATCGAAGGGGATGCGGGCAACAAAGACGCGATTGAATTCATTGTCGCTTACATACGTGCTATTCGATATCTTCACGCCTTCATTGTATTGCGTAATCCAACAGTTGCAACAGGAACACGTGCCAAAAGGAAATTCGTCGTCAGGATTGGAATCGAACTCTACGTTGCTGCACGGCAGGGGATCCTCCACGGCAGTGGGTGGATCTCCGGGCAGATAGCTTACATGAAGCTCCGGGAAGGTATGCACTTCGTAAGTTCCCGTTGTTCGCCAACGAAATAAACTGTGACCATCGCCGGTCGCATCGATATATACTGCATAGGAGTCATGATTCGCAAACATGTCGTGCATGTTGATAGACCGCGGTTCAAATTCCGCATAGACATTTCGAATTGTGCCAGGCGCATACATTCGCTGAGGAGTCGATCGATAGACTGTCCCATCTTCCAGCCTAACCTCACGCGTATAGGACCGTCCAATTTCTCCAATCAGATCAGATCCGCTTTTGTGGACCCCGCTGTCATAGGCAGTAAAATCATAACGGCTTCCAAGATCATCGACAACTGTAACCACTGCAGGAGGATACGCAACTGATTGCTTTTCATTAACCGTCATTGTATAGTAAACCTTTACCTTGTACGGTCCCGATTGATCCGTTATTAATCCGTCGACAACAAGTCGCTTGTCATTCAATCCCGGGACTGCCAGCGGATCGACGCAGGCATCTGTAAAGAGAATAATCAATATCAGCGAAATCCATCTCATGCCTAGATCTTGAACGTATAGCTTACAGAGGGTATAATTGTTCCGATAACAGACAGTTTATAGCTCCTTAAAACGCCATTCCCGTCTGGTTTGTAAAATGCACTGTAGGGATTTCTACGGGCATATACGTTGTAGAACGATATCACCCAGTTCCCATCGAGTATCTTCTTTCTCTTGTGATTTCCTTCAATGATAAATGCGATATCCAAACGATGATAGTCCGGCAACCTGTATTTGTTCCGCTCTGAAAAATCGGCGATTGGGATACCGTCCACTACATAATACGACAACGGTACGGACATCGGCCGACCAGTGTGATAAACAAAATTGCCCGAGAAAAAGTGACGACGCGAGAAACCATAACGCCATGTGAGATTGACCACATGCGGCTGATCGTAGTTGGACGGAAACTGTTCGCCCCGGTTGATCTTCTCAGAATCGTAAGTGCCATTTACAGTTCTGAATGAACGTGAATAGGTATAGTTCATCGTACCCTGCATTCTGCCTTTCGTCTTGCTCAATGAAAACTCGACTCCGTAGGACGTTGCCTTACCCTGGATCAAGTCCGTTTCAAGCTGATCGTTGAGAATAAGGTCCGCGCCGTCCTTGAAGTCGAGCACGTTATTGACATGTTTGTAAAAAGTCTCGACGAATGCCTCGAAAAGATTTTCCTTGATATTCCGATAGTACCCGATCGATACCTGGTCCGCGCGCTGAGGCTTGAAATAGGTGTTGCTCGATTGCCAGATGTCCAGGGGCGCAACCGCAGCCGTGTTTGTGATCAGATGCAAATACTGATAGATACGGTTGTACCCGAGTTTGATGGAAGCGTTGTTGGTCAGCTCATACCGCATCGAGAGACGCGGCTCGGGTCCAAAATAAGTCTTCATGATCTCGCCTCCCCCGTATTGTACTGAATCGATAACATTTCTCTCCTCCCGCGGCGCGCCGCTTTTATACAAATATTCCTTGCCCGATCCAAGCCGGTTGAAAACCGACAAGCGAAAACCTCCTTCCACAAAAAGCTTCTCACTGACATAAAACGCGTCGCTCAGGTACAACCCCGTTTCGAGCGAATTTTCCTTCGTCATGTCGATGTGTCTGATCGATGAAGCTGACGAGGTCGGCTTGATCTCTCCCGGGGCGAACGAGTAGTAAGTATTATGAAGGCCGAAAGACAGGGTGTGCGGTCCGCTGTGAATAAAGTCCGCCTTCATCGATGGATATTTCACTCCATACCTCAAATCGAAAGCGTTGCCTTCATCATTTTCTTCCATCAGGTAACCATAACTTCCATAGCCAAGCGTGAACGTGGAGAAAAGCTTTTCATTGAAAGCGTGATCGAGCTTCACGGATGCGGCAATATTGTTCCAATTGTAGACTGTATCATCTGCGAGCGTAAAACCATCATGACTATTATAGGCAGAGAAAGTGAGTTTCGAATCCCTGGACAAGTGATGGGTAATGCGCATCGAGGCATCGTAGAACGACAGCGAGGCGTTGTCGAGATTGGTGTGCTTAGACTTGACCGTAGTCAGCAGCCAATTGGAATAGGATGACCGGAGCGAAGCGATGATGCTGGTGGTATCGCGCTTGATCGGTCCTTCGAGCGCCACATGACTGGAAATAATGCCAATACCTCCCCTTGCGGAAAACTTTTCAAGGTTACCGTCCCTTGAGCTGATATTGAGCACAGATGACGCCCGACCGCCGAATTCTGCGGGGATGCCTCCCCGATAAAATGATACCTGGCCTACAGCCTCCGGATTAAAAGCGGTAAAAAACCCCAAAGCATGCGACGTGTTAAAAATAGGTACTCCATCATAAAGCACGAGATTCTGATCAGTTCCTCCCCCCCGAACGTTAAAACCTGCAGCAACTTCTCCAACCGTGGTGACACCGGGTTGGATCTGAATGGTCTTGATCACATCCCGCTCTCCAAGAAATGTCGGCGAACGTTTGAGCTCGCGCATGCTGAGGGTGGATTGGCCGATCCTTCGGCTTACGATGGCCTGGTCGGAAACTTCAACTTCCTGCAACACCGTGGGAGCGTCGGCCAGCTCAACGCGCAGGGTACTGTCTTTATAGATCTCCAGATCGAGAACATAGTGGTCATAATTCAACTGTGATATTTCGACCACGTGACTTCCCGGTGGCATTTTGAATTCGAAAGCGCCCTGCGGATCGGCCACAATGCTGCGGGCGATGTCAGTGGCAGAGATCGTGACATTAGGTACCGGCGACGAATTCAAACTCGATACAACCACGCCTTTCAATGTTACTGATTGCTTTCGCGTGGCCTGATGCTTCTTGCCGATAACAAGCTTGCGGATTGTTTTCCTTTGCGACGATGCAGATGTGAGCAGATCAGCGCGTTTGAAGTCAAGGGACGGATCTTTAATCAGTACCACGGCATACCCAAAGAGAACCGTGTAACGAATGCCAGAGTCCCTCAATACTTCATCCAG
The DNA here is from genome assembly GCA_966095595.1 of uncultured Chryseosolibacter sp. GTDB lineage: Bacteria > Bacteroidota > Bacteroidia > Cytophagales > Cyclobacteriaceae > Chryseosolibacter. Next base: position 10,834 of record CBHTUB010000006.1, read on the forward strand.
GATCTCGTTTAGATTTTTCCCTTGAAAAGTCTCATCTACGACGTAATCAGCGATCCATTCCTTCTGAAAAAAGAACCTGACACTATGTTCACGCTCTATATCAATAAAGAATTGCTCGAGTGACTTTGACCCGGCAACAACTGGCTTGATCGATAACTGCCCATGAGCATGCAAAAAGGCACACAGACAGATGATGAAAGGTATGAAGAGTCTTTTCAGTTCCATCACTGTGTAGTCCAAATGTAATTTAACACAAAAGTCATAAAAATACCTAACGTCATTTCAACCGTTTGCCCTTGAGTGAATGAGTTCTCTGCATACGCTGGATCAGCCGGGTTTGTCTCACCAAAACGGTGGCTTTACATTGGTAGACCCCAGGTAGGTTTTATAGCATGCATTGGTGGACGAATCGATAAGCCCTACATCAACGGGAATATCTTCCCGGTAGATCATTATCGTCTTTGTGCGGACTGCTGAAACTGCAAACATTCCAAGCACCACCTCTGATGGATCATCGACATTATAAATATTGCCGCGTACCACGGATGTGTTTGGCTGGAAAATGCCGTCGTTTTGTTGAGACTTTACAACCTTCCAAAAACTGTAGATGTCTTCATTCAGGCTTAGTTGTTCTACCTCTATATGATACTTCCGATAGAAGCGTGCCGGATCAATCGGTATCCTTGCCACGAAAACACGACTGAACTCTTTGTTGACAACAAACCTTTCATCGGAGATCAATGCGCCCCCGCCGTACTCATCGATCCAACAATTACAGCATTCACATACTCCCGTGCGAATGACCTGTTGGGCTACCGAATCGTAATAAAAACCACTGCACGGAAGTGGATCAGAGATATATCTGGGCGGATTGGTTTTAGGGAGCTGAACTTTTTTATGAAGTTCCGGGAATGTTCGCACTTCATATGTCCCTTTTGTTCTCCACCGGAAAAGACCATGATCACTGGCTTCTCCCGAATTCGCGTCGATCCACACGGTAAAGGAGTCACGCGGCCCGTCAAAGCTGCCCGGATTGATTGACCCTGGCTCAAACTCCGCATAGATGTTACTTATTTCCCCCGCCGGATACATCGTCTGGGGTGACGACGTGTACTCTTTTCCATTCACAACGATGTGAAGCGTGTATTTTTGGCCGATCTGCCCGATGAACGTTCCGGCACTAACGTACTCGCCACCGGTTGTCTCTGTAAATGTGTGCGACTCCCCGTCTCCATCTGTTACGGCAACGGAAGCGCCAGTAATCGGTTCGTAGCTTTTGTCACCGGCAGAATTTGAGAAAAAAAGAGCGATGGTATGTGGGCCGTTCGCGTCGGTCAGCAAGCCGTCCACTACCATATGTTTTTGGTACACCGATTCAGGAAGGCCAAGCTTCTCAACACAACCCTGAAAAACCAACAATGCAAAAATTATAAGGGCACACTGCTTCATGTCAAGATTGAATGCTATCTGGTCTTAAAACTAAGTGAACAGAAATGCAGATTCAATCCCGCATAAAGGGCTATTCCGGCTCCTGCTGACTAAGACAATGAAAGGAGCCCAACCCCCATATAATATCGACGGAGTCCAGTCCGATCACTTGACGGTGCTTAAAACACTGTTGAAGGATATCCAGCGCCTTGTCGTCATTTTTGTCCCTGAACGTAGGAACAACGACATATTTGTTCGAGATGTAGAAGTTTGCGTATGATGCGGGTAGCCGCATGTCGTCGTACACGATCGCTGATGGCATTGGCAACTCGACAATGTTCAGTTGTTTCCCATTTTGAAGGCGGAGGGTCTTCAGCTTCTTAAGGTTATCGATGAGGGGTTCGTAATTTTCATCGTTCTTATTTTGTTCTACAACCGTTATAACCGTATCGGCATCGACAAATCTGGTGAGATCGTCGATGTGGCCATCAGTATCGTCCCCTACAATGCCATCACCGAGCCAGAGGATGTGCTGGACTCCGTAATAATTGTACAGATACTCCTCGATTTGTTTCTGGTTCAAGTGTGGGTTTCTGTTCTCATTCAACAGACACGATGTTGTCGTCAGTACGGTACCTTCTCCGTTGAATTCGACCGAGCCGCCTTCCATAACGATGCCGGGATAGTAAACCGGAATATTGTAATGCTTTGCAATCAGGGTAGGGATGTTATCGTCCAGATCAAACGGGGGATATTTTCCTCCCCATGCATTGTAACCCCAGTCCACAATCACTTTTTTGTGATCTGCTTTCGGGTTCAGAAGAAACGCAGGACCATGATCACGACACCATGCATCATTCGTGGGGTGCATGAAGAAGTTGACTTTTGAAAGATCGGCGTTAACAGCCTGCAGATGGCCAAGCGCCTTTTTCTTCATCGCTTCATCGACCACGTTGATGTTCACGATCTCACCTTCGGCGACACGTTTGATGAATTCCGCGTAGACAGGATAGATGGTTTCGATCTTACCGGGCCAGGAGGCTTCCTTATGAGGCCAACTCAGCCAGGTGGCTGTGTGTTTCGCGAATTCCGCAGGGAAGGAATATCCAAGTTCTTTTGGGGTTTTGCTGTTCATCGTATTGAGGCGAAAATTTATGTCACAGAGTTACACGGAGAATCACAGAGATCCACGGAGGTCAATTGGCGAAACGTCTTATACCATTTTTAAGCATAGTCGTATGGAAATTTATCAGGAGTCCAAGTTTGTATTTTCCTAATCGTAAGTAGGTAAGGATTTGGGCAGTGTGCACATCGGTAAACCCTTCAACTGTTTTGATCTCGACTACTACCTTGTTCTCCACGAGGAGGTCCATCCGATATCCATGATCGAGCTTCACATCTTTATAGACAACAGGCATTGGTTTTTCGATTTCAACATTCAATCCCAGAGCATTAAGTTCGTGTATGAGACAACGCTGATATGCTGATTCAAGGAGACCAGGTCCAAGCGTTCGGTGCACTTCTATCGCACAGCCGACTATCTTGGTTGCAATGTCGTTTTCCTCCTGCATTACTCTGTGAATCTCCGTGTCTTCTTCGTGAATCTCCGTGCAATAGTTGTTGGAACTCAAACCTCCTCGTCAATATACCGCTTTGTAATAGGCTGATAGGAATCGATACGCCTATCGCGCAGGAATGGCCAGTGAGTTCTATAGCGATCGGTTTTCTGGAGGTCGATTTCTACGACAGTGACTTCTTCCTTGTCGTGTGAAGCCAGGTAAAGAAGCTTTCCGAATGGATTTGCGACGAACGACCCGCCCCAGAATTTCATTGCACCTTGCTGCTCGAATCCAACGCGGTTAACACTCACCACGTGAACACCGTTGGCAACAGCATGGCTACGCTGGATGGTCTGCCACGCGTTGTATTGCTCAGCGTTCGTATCTTCATCCTGCGAAGTCGCCCATCCTATAGCTGTCGGATAAAACAGTATTTCCGCACCCATCAACGCCGTGATCCTGGCTGCTTCAGGATACCACTGATCCCAGCAGATCAGCACGCCGATCGTAGCAAACTTCGTCTTGAAGGTCTTATAACCGAGATCACCCGGAGTAAAATAGAATTTCTCATAGTATGCCGGATCGTCCGGGATGTGCATTTTCCGATACTTTCCGAGATAAGTACCGTCCGCATCAAGCACGGCTGTCGTGTTGTGGTAAATACCGTTGGTGCGTTTTTCGAAAAGGGAAGCGATGATCACCACACCAAGCTCTCCGGCCACTTTAGACAAAGCATCGGTTGACGGGCCCGGGATCGGCTCGGCCAGTTTAAAATTTTCATAATCTTCCACATCGCAGAAATATAAAGATGTGAAAAGCTCCTGCAGGCAAACAATCTGTGCGCCTTTGGCAGCAGCTTCCCGGATCTTGACAATCGCCTTTGAAAGATTTTCTTCCGGCCTGGCAGTGCACGACATCTGCACCAATCCAACTTTTACATTTTTATTTGACACGACACTATAATTAAACTCCGGCAAAAATAGTTCTATCTGTCCGAAATATCGCAAATGCGCTGAAAAAGCCCCTAAAATGAAAAAGGACCCCGCTTTCGCAAAGGCCCTTTCGATCAAATGGGTTGATCTAAAATTCTTAAGCGCTATGTTCTATATGCACGAACGATTCGTCTTTCGTTTCCAGATTAGACGTGCCCATCAGCCAGGTGTCTACGGCGCGCGCTGCCTCCCGGCCTTCCGAGATGGCCCACACAACCAACGACTGACCCCTTCTTATGTCACCTGCCGCAAAGATCCCTTCCTGCGAAGTCATGTAGTTGGTGGTTTTAATATTTGTCCTCTCGTCGAGTTCGAGCTTGAGCTCCTCCACCATACCGCCTTTCTCAGCGCCGGTAAAACCGATAGCAAGTAAAGCGAGCTCGCATGGGATGATCCGCTCGGTTCCGGCAATTTCTTCGAAGCCCATCTTTCCCTGCGCATTCACACCCCACTTGATATCGACAACCTTCAAGCCCGTCAGTCTTCCATTATTATCGCCGACAAATTCCTTTGTAAGAATTGCCCACTCGCGTTTCACGCCTTCTTCGTGTGAGGATGAGGTCATGAGCACCATCGGCCAGAGAGGCCATGGGTTATTCTCCGTTCTTTTCACCGGAGGCTTTGCGAGCAACTCGATCTGCGTTACCGATTTTGCACCCTGTCTATTCGATGTACCCACGCAGTCAGACCCCGTATCCCCGCCTCCTATCACGAGCACATTTTTTCCGGTTGCGAGAATATCTCCAGAGAAGATCCTGTCGCCGGCAACCCGTTTATTTTGCTGGGGAAGAAACTCCATGGCGTAATGTACACCTTTCAAATTCCTGCCTGGGATCGGAAGGTCACGTGATGCCGACGCTCCTCCGCAGATCACCACCGAATCAAATTCCTTTTGCAAATGCTGAGCGCTAATGTTGACACCAACGTGGGCATTCGTCCTGAAAATAATGCCTTCCTGCTCCATCAACCTGATCCTTCTCTCGACAACAGATTTGTCCAGTTTGAAGTCAGGGATGCCATATCTCAGCAATCCACCGATCCGATCACTCCTTTCAAAAACCGTTACCCAGTGGCCTGCCTTGTTAAGCTGCGCAGCCGCTGCCAGCCCAGCAGGACCGGAGCCAATTACGGCAACACGCTTACCCGTACGGCTTGTTGGTGGAGTCGGCTTGATGTAACCCTTTTCAAAAGCTGTCTCCGCGATCGTTTTCTCGATATACTCAATCGTCACCGCGTCGTTATTGATACTTAACACACAGCTTGCCTCGCAAGGCGCGGGACAGATCCTTCCGGTAAATTCAGGAAAGTTATTTGTGCTGCTCAATATCTGAATGGCTTCCTCCCATCTTCCCTGGTAAACGGCATCGTTAAAATCCGGGATGTGATTTCCGAGCGGACAACCATTGTGACAAAAAGGAACACCGCAATCCATACAGCGCGCCGCATTGGCCTTCAGCTTCTCCTTCTCGAGAGGAGTATAGATCTCTTTGTAGTCCTTTAATCTTTCCTTCGTGTCACGGGATTTTGGATTCTCCCGCTTGTATTTCATGAAACCGTCAACTTGTCCCATTGTATTCGTCTGTTGTTAGTGCGTCGTTTATTTTATTTAACCGTAACAGCTTCAGCCGCTACTGATGCGGGCTTACCCGGCTTTTGTTTCGCCAACACGGCCTTGTAATCCTTAGGCATCACCTTCACAAAAAGATCCGATGCAACCTCCCAATTCTCCAGAACCCACTCGGCAGGATCGCTTCCGGTGTATTTGAAGTGCTTCTCGATCATGGTGCGTACCTCTTTTTTGTCTTCGTCGGTAAGCGTCTCGAGCTCCACCATATCCTTATTGCAAAGTCTTTCAAGATCGTGTTCCGCGTCAAAGACATAGGCGATACCCCCGCTCATACCCGCTGCGAAGTTGCGTCCTGTCTTTCCAAGCACCACCACGCGTCCGCCTGTCATGTATTCGCATGCGTGATCGCCCACTCCCTCTACAACCGCGCTTACGCCCGAGTTACGAACACAGAATCTTTCGCCTGCCTGACCCCTGATATAAGCCTCTCCGGAGGTTGCTCCGTAAAACGCAACGTTGCCGATGATGATGTTGTCTTCAGGTTTAAAGGTGGCTTCCCTGTCGGGATAGATGATCAATTTTCCGCCTGACAATCCCTTTCCGAAGTAGTCGTTGGCCTCTCCCTCGAGCTCGAAAGTCACGCCTGGCGCAACAAAACATCCGAAGCTCTGTCCGGCGGAACCTTTGAAGTTGAACCTGATGGTCTCGGGGTTCAATCCTACGCCTTTGTATTTCTTCGATATTTCGTTCGACAACAATGCTCCTACTGAACGATCCGTGTTCCTGATAATGAATCTCTCGCTAACCGGCTCGGCGTCTTCCAGTGCTGGCTTTGCAGCCTCCACGAGTTTCCAGTCGAGTACTTTTTCAAGTTCAAAATCCTGTTCGATCTGCTTGTAAACGCCCACGTTCTCACGGTCCGGCTCACGATAGAGGATCGGTGACAAATCCAGCTTCTTCACCTTCCAGTGATCGATGTCTGTTCTGAATCTCAATACATCGGTGCGGCCGATCATTTCGCTTACTGTTCTGAAACCAAGCTCAGCCATGATCTCACGAAGGTCCTGCGCGAGCAGGTAGAAGAAGTTTACAACATGATCCGGGTCTCCCGTAAACAATTTTCTCAACTCTGTATCCTGAGTCGCGATACCGACCGGACAAGTATTCAAATGACACTTGCGCATCATGATACAACCTTCCACTACGAGTGCTGCTGTTGCAACACCCCACTCCTCTGCTCCCAACATTGCCGCTACAGCGATGTCGCGACCCGTTCTGATCTGACCGTCGGTCTGCAGTACGACACGACTTCTAAGATTATTCTTCACCAATGTTTGATGTGCTTCTGCTACGCCCAGCTCCCAGGGGAGACCTGCGTGACGCATGGAGCTGATGGGTGATGCGCCGGTACCGCCGTCGGCACCCGATATCAAAATAGCATCTGCTTTCGCTTTCGCCACACCTGCCGCTACTGTTCCTACACCCGCCTGTGATACGAGCTTCACGTTGATGCGCGCCTGTCTGTTAGCGTTCTTCAGGTCGAAGATCAGCTGGGCGAGGTCCTCGATAGAATAAATATCGTGGTGTGGTGGTGGTGAGATCAATCCTACGCCAGGTGTCGAGTGCCGGACTTTTCCGATCCACTCATCTACCTTGTGACCGGGAAGCTGTCCGCCTTCTCCGGGCTTTGCCCCTTGCGCCATCTTGATCTGCAACTCATCGGCGTTGGTCAGATAGTAACTTGTAACGCCAAAGCGGCCTGATGCAACTTGTTTGATCGCCGAGCGCTCCCAGTCGCCATTTGCTTTTTTCTCGAAACGGATCTCGTCTTCTCCTCCTTCTCCGCTGTTGCTCTTCCCTCCGATACGGTTCATCGCGATCGCCAGTGTCGAGTGCGCCTCATGTGAGATAGATCCGAACGACATTGCGCCGGTCGCGAAACGCTTGAATATCTCCTCTACCGGCTCCACTTCCTCCAGCGGAACAGAGTGACGTTTTTTGAATTCCAGTAAACCGCGAAGTGTAAATGTGTCACGGGTCTGGTCGTTGATCTTCTCCGCGTATTTTTTGAATGTCTGAGAATTCCGGGTCTTCGAAGCGTGCTGGAGCATGTGAATCACGTCGGGGCTGAACAAGTGCTTCTCGCCCCTTCTTCTCCATGCGTAAATACCACCGACCGGCAAACCTAAATTCTCGGGTTTGTATGCCGCTTTATGTCTCACCAGAACTTCCTGGGCAAGATCGTCGAATGAAAGACCTTCAATTCGATTGGTTGTGCCACGGAAACACTTGTCGACCACTTCGCTTCCCAACCCGAGTATTTCGAATATCTGAGCTGATTGATACGACTGCAGGGTGCTGATACCCATCTTCGACATCACCTTGAGCAAACCGTTGCCGACCGCCTTTTGGTAATTCGCCCATGCCTGTTCGTCCGTGATCGGCTCTTTTCCGAGCAAGCCCTGCTTGTTCAGGAAGTGGATGGTCTCCAGCGCGAGATATGGATTGATCGCACTAGCTCCGTAACCGATGATGGTTGCAAAGTGGTGTACTTCCCATACGTCTCCAGCTTCCACGAGTAGTCCTGCATGTGTGCGTATACGTTGCTCTACAAGGTAGTGGTGGACAGCGCCGATCGAAAGCAATGAAGGGATCGGTGCGTATTCAGAGCTGATCTTCCTGTCGGAAAGAACAATTATTTTCTTCCCTGCCCGTACGGCCTTCTCGGCTTCCTGGCAGATACGGTTCAGGCTTTCTTCAAGTCTTCCAGACTGACCATCTGCAAGGAATACACAACGGATGATCGCATACTCATAGCCGTGTGCAGGAAGATGTTTCAATTTTTCAAGATCGGAGTTCAACAACACCGGCTGCGAGATGTGGATCTGCGCGGTGTGTTGTGGTGTCTCTTCGAGTACGTTCAGGCTGCGACCTATCCTCGTAAACAACGACATCACCAGGCGCTCACGGATCGGATCGATCGGCGGGTTACTCACCTGAGCAAAGTGTTGCTTGAAATAATTGCTGACGTGACGGCTTTCCTTCGACAACACAGCCAATGGGGTATCGTCGCCCATGGATCCGATGGCCTCATATCCCTTGTCGGCCATAGGCGTAATGACCGTCTTGATATCTTCGGACGAATACCCGTAGGCATTCTGTCGCTGAGTCAATGTCTTTTCGTCGAAACTGTCTTCATACCACTCCTGCTCGGGCTCAAGCCTGAGCTTAAGGCGGTTTTGAATGATCCAGTTGAAATATGGCTTACCCTCATAAACGGAGCGCTTCACTTTTTCATCATCCAGCACCTTTCCCTGATCAAGATCGACAAGCATCATTTTGCCAGGTGTGATGCGTCCTTTCTCCAGAATGTCTTTCGGGTCTACCGGAAGCGCGCCTGCCTCAGAGGCAACAACGATCCTTCCGGAGCGTGTTATATAATATCTGAGTGGCCGCAGACCATTTCTATCAAGCGTAGCACCTATCCTGTTTCCGTCCGTAAAGACAAGCGCTGCCGGACCATCCCACGGCTCCATCATCGACGCATGGTATTTATAGAATGCCTTGCGATGAGGGTCCATCAGCTTGTTGTCCTGCCAGGCTTCCGGAACCAGCATCATCATCACGTGAGGAATGCTTCGTCCTGCCAGCACCAGCATTTCGACCATGGCATCCAGATTTGCAGAGTCGGAGCCATCGGCCACGGTGATCGGAAGCAACATTTTCATTTCCTCATCCGTGAAAAGCGACGACTTGAACATCGCTTCCTTGGACTTCATCTTATTGACGTTTCCGCGGATCGTGTTGATCTCTCCGTTGTGGGCGACATAGCGGAACGGCTGTGCGAGCTTCCAGTTGGGGAACGTGTTTGTCGAAAAACGCGAGTGCACCAACGCCACAGCTGTACGCAGGCGAGGATCCTGAAGGTCGAAGTAATATTTTCTCACTTGATCCGTGCGCAGCTGGCCCTTGTAGACAATCGTCTTTGTTGAAAAGCTTGTGATGTAAAACTGCTTATTGCTGCCCTTTACGTCGTTCGAGATCTTATGCGAAGTATAATTTCTTAAGACAAATAGTTTACGTTCGAGCGCATCGCCTGTGATCTCATAGTTCTTCGACTTGACGAACACCTGCTCAATGATGGGTTCGACTTCGGCTGCGCCTGGTCCCGGAACGCTGTGGTCTACCGGCACGCCACGGAAGCCGATCAGCTCCAGTCCCAATGCAACAATATTTTTTTTGAGTGCATCGCGGCATGCGTTCAATACCTTTTTGTCCCTCGGAAAAAATACCATTCCGACACCGTATTGACCGGGTGCGGGTAATTCAAATCCGAGTCGGTTTGCTTCTTCAGCGAGGAAATCGTGTGGCAACTGGATAAGTACTCCGGCACCGTCACCTGTTTTTGCATTACAACCCCTACCACCGCGGTGCTCCATGTTCTCAAGCATTGACAATGCATCGCGGAGTACGTTGTTGGATTTTGTTCCGTTGATGTTGGCAACGAAACCGATACCGCAGGCATCGTGTTCATTTTCCGGTGTGTAAAGGCTTCGGCTGGTTGTTGTCTTCATTTTGGGCTTCTTGTCTGGCGTCTATCGGTCCATTATATGGACCAAATTATTTTTTGAATTTACGCAAGATGCAGGCGCAAAATTTTGCCGGGGTCAGACAGTACGGAATTTTTGGAGATTTTTCACAAAATGGACCAAATAGAATCAAGATTTAAAAACGTCAACGATTGCACCATCGTCAATTTTGAAAATTTGTAATAGGATCGAAAACGATTGAATTTTTTTCAACAAACTGAGCTGGTCATCATCAGTTAAATCAAGTAATCAGTCGTGTTGGTGCAAACGGGCAATTTATCAGACAGATAGTTAGTTAGACCTTTGCGCGATTTTGGGCTACCGGCATTTGGCTGTTGGGCCGTTGGCTAACCGAAATCCCATATTTAAACAGTCAGGTGTTTCCTCAATTCGACTATTATATTAAACGGTTTTCACGGCCCGTACCATCTCCTTTTTCCCTGGCGGGCCCGGCAACGTTTCTACCTCCAGGCCGAGCGAACGCAGGTCACGCTTGAGCTGACCCCTGGCGCAATAGGTAACAAAGACACCGCCAATGCTCATGGCATGAAAGACCTTTTCGAGTATCGGCAACCCCCACATCTCTGGTTGTTTATTCGGAGCGAACGCATCGAAATACACAACATCATACGCGCCTTTTTCCAGATGAACATTTTGGAGCGCTGCGGAAAGCTTCAATAATTTAAATCGTTCGTGAATCTCAACGACTTCGTTCCATTTGCAGGAATGTAATTCTCCGAAGGTCTTTACGTCATCCGGTGATTTCGCGTAATTCAGATTTCTCCAAACATCCTCGTGAAGCGGATAAGATTCGATAGAGCTGTATTCAACAGCGTGCTCTTTCTTGCGTATCCAGTTACACGTCAGGAGCGCATTGAGTCCCGTTCCGAATCCAACTTCGAAGATTCGTACCGGGTTGACTGGATCGATCTTTTCAACAAAGAACTCGAGGCCATGATGAATAAAAACATGCAGCGACTCCTGCATCGCGCCATGTTGCGAGTGATATGTTTCGTTGAGCTGCCTGTTCAGCAGGGAATGTGAACCGTCTGCGGTGATGATGATCTCGATGTTGTCCATCACTCTTTGCTGATCAACGCAACAGCGTATGCGTTCACACCTTCTTCGCGACCGACATAACCGAGCGTCTCGTTTGTAGTGGCTTTGATGGAAACATCCTCTTCAGAGATATTCATGAGCGGCGCCAGCACTTTCTTCATCGCATCGATATGCGGGTTGACCCTGGGTTTTTCGAGGCATATGGTACAATCGACATTCTGGATTGTCCAGCCATCACGCCCGATCATCTCCGTGACTGTCTTTAAAAAAAATTTACTATCCATCCCTTTCCAGCGGGGATCTTTGTTTGAGAAGTGAAAACCGATGTCACGAAGATTGGCAGCGCCCAGCAACGCATCGCAGATCGCGTGGATCAGGACATCGGCGTCCGAATGACCAACGGCTCCCTTGTCTGCCGCCAGCTTGATGCCTCCCAGGAAAAAATCGCGTCCGCTTTCGAGCTGATGAACGTCGAACCCCATGCCTACACGTATCTTCATATATTAATGAGTCGCTTACTTCTTGTTTGCCTTGTAGTACATGACGCTTGAATTATTTGCCCGCAGCACGTCCAAAGCGACACGTTTGATGTCATCTACAGTGACGTCGCGTATGAGTTGGGTTTCCTGGTTGACCAGGCTTGCATCGCCCGACAACTTTGCAAACGCCAGGTTCATCGCGCGATTCATCACCTCGACCTCACCGAACTCCAGTGTGGAGTATGCCTGGTTCTTCACCTTTTCCAGCTCTTCCCGTTCAACACCATTTCTTATGATGTCATCAATAATGGCATCGACCTCCGCTTCTGCGGTTTTCAGATCGATGCCATCTTTTACCCTTCCGTTGACAACCAGAAGTCCGGGGTCGATCGTGCCCATGACAAACGAAGAGATGGATGTGAATATTTCTTTCTCCTTCACGAGCTTCTGATACAATCTGCTGGAGTGACCTCGGCTTAAAATATCGCTGAGCAGATCAACGGCATAATAGTCCTGATGAAAACGTCCGGGCATGTGATAGCTTTTGTATAAAGCGCTTGCCGGAACATCGGCATCTACTTCAAGTATTCTCTTTTCTTTTTGCGCAGGTTCAACGGGCAGATTTCTTTCTTTCTTCCTGCCGGAAGGGATGTCGCCGAACCATTTTTCGCTGAGTTGTTTTACCTGATCGACGGTGACATTCCCGGCAACGACCAGGATGGCATTTGAAGGATTATAGTGAGCCTGAAAAAAACCTTTCACGTCTTCCATTGTCGCATTTTCGATATGCGATATCTCCTTTCCGATCGTGGCCCATTGATAAGGGTGAACCCTGTACGTCAATGGCCGCAGCTTCAGCCATACGTCGCCATACGGTTGATTCAGATAACGTTGTTTGAATTCCTCGATCACGACTTTCCGTTGTACTTCCAGTACCTGCGGATCGAACGAAAGGCTCAGCATCCTGTCCGACTCCAACCAGAAGCCGGTTTCAAGATTGGTAGCAGGGACTGTCAGGTAATAGTTGGTAATATCCGTGTTGGTAAAGGCATTGTTCTCTCCGCCCACCATCTGCAGCGGTTCGTCATAATTTGGAATATTGACTGAGCCCCCAAACATAAGGTGCTCGAACAGGTGAGCGAATCCTGTCTTTTCGGGGTGTTCGTCGCGCGAACCAACATCATATAAAATATTGATAACGGCTATCTGCACGGTTGGATCTTCATGCACGATAACACGAAGGCCATTATTCAAAGTGAATTCACTATAGTCGATCATGCCGCCAAAATTAGAAGACTTTTTGTAAGTTTCGTCAACTCCCGGTTGAACGTACAACATTTGTGGTCAGTGAAACCGGCAATTTTATGGTGAAGGTTGTTCCCTGATCCTCTTCCGACGAAACTGATACTTCGCCGTCCATTTTAGTAACGGATTCTTTCAGAATGTAAAGACCCAGTCCCGAGCCCTGCGAATCTTCGGATGCGCGATAGAACATATCAAAGATCCTGTCGATATGCGCCTTCCCGATGCCCCTGCCGTTATCCTCGACCTGAATAACATAATAGCCATTGGCCATGGCCAGCGATATCTTTATATATGGCTTGTAGTTGCCCTCGGTGCGATGGAAGTGAATGGCATTGGACACGAGGTTGTTGAGAATAATTTTGAGTCTGGTTGCATCGCAGACGATCTCGCCCTCCGTGTGATCCTCGATTATGAATTTGATCTGACCGAAGTTCGGTGAATATTGAAAATCCGTTAACAGGTTTTCCACAAACTCCTTAAAGTTGAAAGCCTCCGGTTTCAGCGGCATCCTGCTGTTTCGCGAGTAGCTTACGACTTCGCGGATGAACTGATCGAGCTTCAATATGCTTCGTTCCATAAGCCGAAGGTATTGGTCATGCACCTGTCCGGGTTTCTCCATGCGTGCCACATTGATCAGTCCCATCAGCGATTTCAAAGGGGCGCTGAGATCGTGCGAAGCGCTGTAAACAAAACGATCCAGCTCAGTATTGCGAAGCATGAGTTCCCTGTTCACTTCCTGAAGCTCGTGTGTTCGCGCATCGACGAGATTTTGTAAAAGTTGTTTTCGTTTTTCCAGGATTTGCGCGCTCACCATGTATGAGGTCCAGGCAATGATGCCGATAAGGATGAGAATCGCTACTACAAAACTCGCAGTCTGCCAATAGGGGCGTTCTACTTCGAACCTGAACCTGTACTCATCGCTCCAATTATGCGCAAGGTTCTTTGCACGCACGTGGATGATGTAAGATCCATTGTTCAGGTCGGTAAGCGTCAGTCTACCCGCATTCATGACATGCCACTTATCTTCGTTCGAATATCTCCACTGCAAATCTACTTTTTCCGGAAACGTGATGGACGTAAACTGCAGATCAACAAAGGAACCATAAGGGATGGACAACCCTGACGAAAATCGTTTGGACGTTCCATTTACTTTTGCTTCGACACAATAGGGCCTTGGCGTGACAAGATGTTTCCCGACGAGATGATCTGTATGACCGACCCCCGAAGACGTGCCGAGCCAAACGCCTTTTTCATGATCGACAAAAATCCCATGTCTCGTGATGGTGTTGGACGGTAATCCGTTATTCTCGTCATACAGCCAAAACTCTTTAGTGTTGACGTCGTACCGGAATAATCCATTCGAATTCGAGAACAGGATATTGTTCTCGTCATAGCGTTCTATCGAGCTTACCGGAAATTGTGTGAATATCTCTCCCAGATCTACGCGGATAAGCGTTGAATCCTCGTACAACAGCAATCCTTCCGTTGACGCCATCCAGAGCCTATCGTCCATTACGATAAAATTATTTATGCTGAACTGCCCTGTAACATCGAACTGCGGCTTTGCACTGATATTTCTAAAATCGCCCTGCTTGTCCTTGTAAAAAAGATATTGGTCGACTCCATTGGAGGCCACATACATGCCATTCTTGCCTTCCCTGATGACGTTGACCTCGTTGTTGTCAACGAGCGGGACTGCATATCGTTTGATCCCGAGGTCCTTCGTGATAACGACGGCGTTGGAGTTTACTTCCTGGCTTATCCAGAGATTTCCTCCGGAGTCGAGAAAAAGATCGTGAATAAAATTTCCCTCCCGGGAAAAATCCCATTGCCTGACCACCCTTTCATTTTCGAGGAGGTACAGTTTATGACGATCGGCAACCCAAAGACGCTTATCACGATATTTAACAAAACGAAAATAGCTTTGGCTATCGTTCAGCACAATCCGGCTCGGATGGCTTGTGGCTTTATCCTTGACATGAACGAACTCTTTTGTGCAGTAGTATATCCGTTCGTGCTCCGCATCTTCGGTAACACTTGCAATAAAGTGCGATTCCGAACTCTGATCAGCAATTGAAAAAAGTTTTTCCTGCATTAACACAACACCCTTGTCGGTAGATACCCATACATCGCCATTATCGCCCGCATAGATATGGTTGGCATCGTTGAACGAATATGGAATGGTCGACTCGCTCCATTTGTCATTTCGAAACTCAAGCCGATGCAACGTGTCATTGTAGGTAGTTAACCAGAGAAGGGAATCGGATTGCTTTTCCATGTACAGGCAAAATCCTATATCAAAAGCTATTGAAGGTTGGGAGATCTGATTGCCCGAAGAGGTAGCGTGATACAACCCCTTTCCCCCTGCGATCCATAATGTCGATTTATTATAGAGAACATGCCTTACCTCATCGTCGACCAGGTCCGGCAGTTGTGTAAAATTGTTGTTCGCGCGATCATACCAAAAAGCTTTCCCCTCGTAGGAAATGGCGAACAATGTGCCGTCATTATTTTCAAAAAAATCAAACGATCTGATAAAAACCGGTGAGCGATTTTCAGGTCCGAGATCGAACCGTTCGATCTTTCCTCCCGAATATTTCACCAGTGACTGAGGTTCGGCGATCCAGATCACCCCCAAACGGTCTTCGTAAATATTGCGCGGATAGTTGATCGTCGAGTCTGTACGAATGCGGCTTCCTTTGACCAGGGATTGAAAAACAACCGTGTCGATCTGATTCCTGATCTCTACAACGTCAAGATCGGCGATAACGATCAGCCTGTGGTCCGAGGTTAAAAGAAATTTTTTTGCAAACTGGCTTTGAAGGGCCGGCTTGTAGGTTGTGAACCGGATACCATCATATTTTACCAATCCGTCGTCGGTCGCGATCCAGATAAACCCGGAAGTATCTCTGGCAACCGCTTTAATGATATCGCCCGGAAGGCCGTCTTCGACCCGGTATTGATGGAACCGGTAATCCTGCGCAACAGAATAAAATGTAAACAAACTGGCTATTAGCAGGAATAAAACACGCATGGTCCAGGTAATGAGAATAAAATATTACATCTTTTTGAGCTGATTTCAAAAGCATTGCCTGGTGTTTCCGATCTGTTCCGGTTATTCCGCCAAAAAGAAAAGCTTTAACGTTTGCATAAGGGTGAATTCACAAAAGGTGATAACTTGCGCGCGATTTTTATCGCCTATGAATTACAATCGCAAACAGTATTCTGACGAAATCCTGAAGCAACTCTACGAAGGCCTTCTCTGGCCCCGGATGATCGAAGAAAAAATGCTCATCCTGCTGAGACAAAACCGGATCAGCAAATGGTTTAGCGGCATAGGACAGGAGGCGATCGCGGTAGGATTGACACATGCGTTGGAGATGGATGAGTACATTCTGCCCATGCACCGGAACCTGGGTGTGTTCACTTCCCGGAAAATGCCTTTTGAAAGATTGTTTGCGCAGTGGCAGGGAACGATGATGGGTTACACAAAAGGGCGCGATCGTTCGTTCCACTTTGGAACCAACGAACACCATATTGTCGGAATGATCTCGCACCTCGGGCCCCAAAACGGTGTGGCTGACGGCATAGCGCTGGCTTCAAAACTTAAAGGTGAAAAAAAGATCACCGCTGTATTCAATGGCGACGGCGGAACGAGTGAGGGTGATTTCCACGAAGCAATCAACGTTGCTGCCGTTTGGGATCTCCCGGTCATCTTCATCGTTGAAAATAATGGCTACGGACTCTCAACCCCGAGTAACGAACAGTTCCGTTGCGAGTCCTTCGCAGACAAGGGTATCGGCTATGGCATCGACGCGGTGAGCATAGATGGAAACAATATCCTGGAAGTTTACGACACCATGAAGCTGCTGGCGGAGAATATGCGCCAGAACAACCGCCCTGTCCTTGTGGAATGCCGTACCTTCAGGATGAGGGGTCACGAAGAAGCATCGGGCACAAAATACGTCCCGAAGGACCTCACGGAATCGTGGGCGAAAAAAGACCCGGTTGAAAATTATGAGAAATATCTTCTGGAAAATAAAATCATCGACCAGGATCACATCGATACATTAAGGAAAAGCATCAGGAAAGAGATCGAACAAGGTCTCGAGATTGCCTTCAGGGAGACCTATCCTGAGCCATCCACCGAGCGTGAGATGAATGATGTTTACGCTCCATACACACAAAACGTGATCACGCCCCGCGAAGACAAGAGATCCGAGAAGCGGTTCATCGATGCGATCTCCGACGGGCTTCGTCAAAGCATGGAACGCTACGATAATCTTGTGCTCATGGGACAGGACATTGCCGAATACGGGGGCGTCTTCAAAATTACCGAAGGGTTTGTCGAGAAGTTCGGCAAGGCCCGTGTGCGGAATACACCGATCTGCGAGGCGGCAATTGTCGGGGCGGGCCTGGGCCTGTCAGTGAAGGGGATGAAGGCAATGGTCGAAATGCAATTCGCAGACTTTGTTACGGAAGGCTTCAACCAGATCGTCAACAATCTGGCGAAAGCACACTGGAGATGGGGGCAGCGAGCCGATGTTGTTGTCCGGATGCCTACAGGGGCCGGCACAGCCGCAGGACCTTTCCATTCACAGAGCAATGAAGCGTGGTTCTTTCACACACCTGGATTGAAGATCGTCTATCCTTCCAATGCCTATGACGCAAAGGGTTTGTTGTGCGCTGCCATTGAAGATCCCAATCCGTATCTGTATTTCGAGCACAAGCTCCTCTACAGGTCTATAAAAGACACTATCCCCGACGAATATTATACCATCGAGATCGGGAAGGCAAAGCTTGTTTCCGAAGGGTCCGAGATCTCGATCATCACCTATGGCATGGGCGTGCACTGGGCTCTTGAAATACTGGCGGAGATGAAGGATGTGAGAGCGGATGTTCTCGACCTTCGAACACTTCTGCCATGGGACAAAGAGGCGGTAGCGGAGACAGTGAAGAAAACGAATCGGGTTCTGGTGCTGCATGAAGATACCCTGACAGGTGGAATCGGCGCCGAGATCAGCGCGTGGATCGGCGAACATTGTTTCAGGGATCTCGATGCCCCGGTGCTGCGCGAGGCCAGCCTCGACACCCCCATACCGTTTGCCCCGACACTTGAGCAAAACTTCCTGCCGAAAATGCGGTTAAGATCCCGCATTGAAGAGTTACTGAAATTTTAACTACCTTAGCCTGTTTCCTTCTGTATTTTTTGGAACAGGCTGGTCGTTATAATGTTCGTATGTCGTCAGGCTTCCTGAGAGCTTTTATACTTGGATTTTTCCTGCTTGCGCTGGGCGCTCCTGCTTTTGCCCAAAATACAAAGGGCGATAAGCCCGCGAGCACACGGGAAACCCGCTTCAAAAAGTCGGAAAAGAAGAGAAAACCGCTCTTCGGCAAACGCAGCAAGCGAACTGGATCGGCCGTTCAGGGTTACAAGCCAGGACGGGAGCGAAACCGCCGGGGCGAGGTGGCGCATAAGCCCGTAACGCCACTGCGAAATACAGATCCCAACGCCTCACCCGGTGGGAGAGTGAGAACTTCACGAAACCGTATTACCTCGCCGAGGAAAAATTCTCAAAGCGCACGAAATATCTGGTCCCAGAATAACAGATACGTTCATAATCCGTCCCGGAAACCGGAAAAGAACACTCAACGGGCCGTGTCGAACCGATCAACATTGGCGCGACTAAAGAAATTGCAGGGGGCCGATCCAAAGCCCAAACGGCGGGGAAGGGTTATACCGAGTTCTGCTTCCGGCTCATTCCGGCCGGGTAAAAGCATCAACGTAATGGCCCGTTACCCGCGGCCAAAAAAGAAAGGCGAGAAAGCGCATACACGCGACATTGCAGGAAGAAGGGTAAGGCAAAAAAATTACGAATCGCCAAAGCCAAAGATCATCAAGTCACAAGGCGGCGGAAATGCGATCTCGATGACCGGGAGGGATCAGCGCGCCCGTGTCAATCAGCAGCGCTATGGCCGTTACCGGAATTATTCCTCCGCCGGACGTGTCAGCCGTTCACGAAGAGGCTCCGTCAGTCCGATGTCGATTTCGGGAGGGCAGTCAAAAGTCTATCCCCAATCAGGAAAATTTGTAAATAATCCATCAAAGAGACCGAGGTCTGTGCAGAAAGCGCAATCCAACCGCGGTACACTTCAGCGTTTGGCGAAACTTCAAGGTTCCGATCCCAGGCCGAAGAGAAAACGTGTTATTGTTCCGAGATCGGCATCCGGTTCTTTCATTGCCAGGAAGAGCACAAATAACTGGGCAAACTTCCCGCGGCCAAAGAAAAAAGGCGAGCGCGCTTATATCGGCGACATTGCGGGCAGGAAGCTGCGCACAAAAAATCACGAGACACCACGTCCACGGGTTGTCGCTCCGACTTTCAAGCCTTATCAGGGAAGGAAACGCATTGGCGAGAGGCCATACAAGGGACCGGCTGCGGGTACGCACGTATCGGCAACGCGAACCGGACGGGCATGGAGAGGCGACCTGTCAGGTCGTCGGATCCGAACCGTGCCAAGGCCCGGGGGCGACAGGGTATCGAGGACTCCTTCAGCCGGATATCAATCCAGGACCCGTCACGGGGAAAGCCGCCCGGGAAAGTTTCCTGTGCCTGTAAAAGCGCCCCGCGTTGGTGGAATGATGAAAGGTTATCGTGGCAGAAGCCAGATGGGCAAGGTGTTCTTTCCTCAAGGCGAAAGATATTCGGGATCTATCAAGGCGAGAAAACCCCAAAAGGGAGGAGGCAGTCGCGGTGGTTTTTGGAATAACAAGGGAATACCTGTACAAACGCGCATACCCGAGCGCGGGCAAGGCGAAGGATTTAGTGGAAACCTCAAGGGCGGACGACCATTGAAAGGCGGTGGCACGAGGAGCGGCAGGCTTTGGAATAACAACGGTACGGCTATTCAGGGCAGGATCCCGAAAAATGAGCAGGGCGGATTGTATTCCGGAAGCATCAAGGCACGGAGGCCCGCTAAAGGTGGTGGGTCAAGAAGTGGCAGGCTCTGGAATAACAACGGTACGGCTATACAGGGCAGGATCCCAAAGAATGAACAGGGCGGACTGTATTCCGGAAGCATCAGGGCACGGAGGCCTGCTAAAGGTGGTGGGTCTAGAAGCGGCCGCTTGTGGAACAATGACGGAAATGCCATTCAGGTACGAACGCCGCGAGACGAAGCCCCCGGATTGTATCAGGGAAATATCAAAACGTCACGAAAGCCTAAAGGCGGCGGCAGTGTCAGTGGCAAATTGTGGAATAATCGGCAGTCACCTATCCTCGGCAGGGTTCCTTCAAAGAAAGCGATGGAGGTTAGTGGGTATCCCGGAAAGATGAAACGGTTTAGCAACCAACCGGGCTTCGCGGATCAGGGGGAAGAATATACAGGTCATATCAAGGCGCGTAGACCGGTGAAGGGTGGAGGCTCGGTGAGTGGAAAACTCTGGAACAACAGCGAAAAGGCACTCGATGTACGTACGCCAAAAGACATGAAGTCAGCAACGGCGGCAGGCTTTTATAGGGGCACATTAAAGGCCCAGCGGCCTCTGAAAGGTGGCGGATCGGTGAGCGGAAAACTCTGGAACAACAGGGAGAAGGCGATCGACGTACGGACGCCGAAAGACATGGGATCGGCCAACGCTGCTGGAAACTACACGGGTACAATGAAGATGTCGCGATTCAAAAAGGATTATGTGAAAAACCCGAATGCCGCCGAGGATGCGCAAAAAAAGAAACGCCCTGAAAAAGGTACTTACCTCACCAACGGATTGCAGATAAAAGTTGCGCGTCGTGATTATGTAAAGAATGAAAATTCATCGGCAGTAGCATTGCGTAAGCTCAAGCCGACCAAAACGACAATAGCCGTGGGTGAACTTCAGCAGAAGGTGAAACAGTACAATTACATCCGCAACGGTAGCGGCTCGGATCAGGCGCTGAAGGTTCGCGAGCCAGGAAAAGCATTTGCAAGGGTCACCGACTATCAGGGTAATGTGCGCATGCAGAAGTTCAGGCTCTTCGAAAAAAATCGCGAGCTGCATCCCGACGCCAAATTTGTGAAGATCAACAAGAATAATGTCGCCGAAGAAAAAGATGCGTTGACGAACTTTAAGCTATGGTGGTCGCGTTTGTTCAGGAAGAGCGAAACACAACCCGATCACCTCAAGGAAAAAACAAGGCGACCGCGCTATGACAAAGGTGAAGCAGGTTTGTGGTATGATTAACTGAATATGAACTGGATCAATCTGACATCTCCCGCGCAGCTGGAACAACTAAAAAAAGAATCCCATCAACGTCCCATCCTTATTTTTAAGCACAGCACACGTTGCTCAACAAGCCGCATGTCCCTGGACAGGCTCGAGCGAAATTGGGATGAGGAAGAGATGAACACCGTTGGAGCATATTTCCTTGACCTGCTCTCCTATCGTCCGATCTCCAATGCCATCGCAGAAGAATTCGGCGTCGAACACGAATCTCCGCAGGTACTGATAATTTCAAACGGGCAATCGATCCTGGATTTGTCTCATTTTGAAATCGATTATCAGGCCATTGCGAAACGTATTAAAAACGGAAGTCTACAGTCTGCCTGATCTTCTCATCGAGGCTTAGTGCAACCGGACACGTCAATGCTGCCCGTTTGAGCTTTTCTTTCTGGATTTCCGACGCGTTAAGGTTATCGTGATAAAAAGTGATTTTTACCTCCTCGATTTTTCGTGGATTTGACGCCATGATTTTCTGGATTTCCGACCGGAGGCCTTCCAGATTGATGTTTTCACGTTGCGCAACCATTCCCATCAACGTCATCATACAACTGTTCAGTGAAGCACAGGTGAGATCGGTTGGGCTAAAAGCTGATCCCTTGCCGTTATTGTCAGGCGGTGCGTCGGTGATAATCTTGTTTCCTGACTTCAAATGTGTTGCTTCAGTTCTCAGTTCTCCCAAATAAATTGCGGTCATCGTTACCATTGGAATAAGTTTTTACGTTATATGTTTGCAAGCCCTTTTTAAAGGTTAAATTTATCTTAAAGTTCAAAGACGAAAATGAAGCGTCTCCTAAAGTTTTCCGTTGTTTTTCTTGGTTTGACTGCCCTTTCCCTCGCCGCAATTGCACAAACCCAGGATAGCTACGAATACACTTCAGAATTCACCTGGGGAATCAATAAAAACACGTATGGAGGCCTAATTGGAGGCTTTGTTTTCAAGAAAGCGAGAAAACTAAGCGATCGCACGCTTGAAACCTACGGGCTGGAGATCATGAACGTGAAACATCCCCAGGAAGTACGCCAGAACTCGCAAAGCACCGGAAACTTCTTTATCTACGGTAAGAGCAACTATCTCTATGCCCTCCGTTTACAATATGGCCGGGATTTTATCCTTTTCAAAAAGGCCCCCCAGCAGGGTGTGGAGATCAAGGCTGTAACCGCTATCGGCCCGACCATCGGTATTGTCGCACCATACTACATCGAGGTAAGGGGACAGTCAGAATACCAAACCATTCGTGAGCAATACGATCCGGCAAAACATAAATCAGCAGGTGAAATATATGGGCCGGGCCGTTTGTTCGAAGGCCTGGGCGAATCGACATTAAAGCTCGGGGCGAATGCAAAGGCTGCGATCAATTTTGAGTTGGGAACTACAAAATCCCAGGTAACAGGTTTCGAGGCCGGTTTCCTGCTCGACGCATATTCCAGCAAGGTCGTCATTGTTCCGACAGCACAGAACTACGCTGTTTTCCCGACACTCTTCTTTACACTTTTCTACGGCGGAAGAAAATAATCAGAAAGCCCGCCAGGCAAATCCCAGAATAAGTCCGCCAAGAATGATCAGTGGCGAAGGTATACGCGTAAACGCCAACAGGCAGAATGTGACGATGGTCACCGCGAAATTCAACACACTGTTCTCCAGCGGTTGGAACATGATGATGGCTGACGATGCGACCATCCCCGCGCTGGCCGCAGTGATCCCTTCCAGTGATGCCCTGATGCCACGATACGTCTTCAAACCTTCCCAAAACCTGATCACAAAAAATATCAGGAATGTACCTGGTAAAAAGATCCCCAGGGCCGACATAAGCGCACCGAGTATCTCTCCTCCTACGCCGTAGTTTCGCGCAGACAAGGCACCGATGTAGGAACTGAAGGAGAATGAAGGACCGGGTAACGCCTGGGCTACTGCATACCCTGAAAGGAATTCGCTGTGAGAGATTGGATGATGGTAGGGCTTCGGCGCGTATTCCTTTTTGATCTTGCTTTTCAACTCTGAAAATTTCACCCCCTCACCTTGCTCGTGTTTGTCTTCTACGAACTCCGTGTACAGCAACGGTGCGAGTACCTGTCCTCCGCCAAATACCAGACTACCGTTTCGATAAAAGTTCTCGAACAATTTTACCGGCAAGGCTTTAGTCACACCACCGAGCACAGCGGCAAAGATCAGCACGGCGGCCCAGAGGATCAGGTTCGACCACACGAGGTGAATACGCTTTTTGTCTTCCTTTGGCTGGCGTCTGAACTTCAGGGCCGTGATCAATCCTGAAACAAAAATGATGATCGGGAAAATAAACGGCGATTGTACCAGATAGGAAAGCACCGCGGAGGTGATCATGATAAACACGCCCGTCTTTGTGCTTACGGTCTTCAGACTTATAGTATATGCTCCATAGCTCACGAAGCCCACTGCCATCGGCTGGATGAACCGCGTGAACTCGAGTGACCATGAAAGTTGCTGAATATGTGTGAGCACGATCGCAGCGATCGTCATCACGAGGACGGACGGTAATATCCACACAAGCAGGGTAAGATAGGCGAGGTTGGGTCCGCCGATCTTGAAACCGATAGCAGTCAGCGTTTGCGTAGACGCCGGCCCTGGCAACATCTGACACACTGAATTCAATTCGAGAAGGTCATCGTTCGAAAGATACTTTCTCTTCTCAACCAGAATTTTATGAAAGTATGTCAGATGCGCTTGTGCACCTCCGAATGTTGTCAAGGCAAGGATCAACACATCCCTCAGAAAAATGTAGTAGCGAACGTGTTGAATTACCATCGAAGATCTATTTTTTCTTCAACCCGATTTCAGCCAATCTCTGGTCGAGGAATTCTCCAGCCGTGATATCAGGCCATTGCTTCGGATTTTGTGCATCGACGCATTGTGGCAAGGCAGCAAGGCTCATCTCCGAACGAGGGTGCATGAAAAAGGGTATGCTGTAACGTGGCGTATTCATCAGATGGCGTGGCGGATTCACGACGCGGTGAATGGTCGACTTCAGTTTTTTGTTTGTAAGACGTTCAAGCATATCGCCGACGTTCACCACCAGTTGATCAGGCAGAGCCGTTATCGGGATCCATTTGCCATCCCGACGGAGAACCTGGAGTCCATCGGCACTTGCGCCCATCAGCAATGTGATCAGGTTGATATCACCGTGCTCAGCCGCGCGGACCGCATCAGCAGGAACGCTATCGGGATCCTCTATCGGGTAATAGTGGATCGGCCTCAGTATGCTATTGCCATTTCTGATCTTATCGTCGAAATAGTTCTCGGGCAGGTCCAGGTATATCGCAAGCGCACGGAGAATATATGATCCTGTTTTCTCCAGTGCCTTGTATACGCTGACGGAGACGTTTTTAAATTCGGGGACTTCATCCGGCCACACATTGTCCGGATAGCCTTCTTTTACCAACACATCGGCTGGCAGCTGCTGACCTACGTGATAGAATTCTTTAAGGTCGCCGGTGTTCCTTCCTTTCGCATGCTCCTTGCCCTTGCCGGTATAACCGCGTTGTCCGGCCAGGTCGTTGCGCTCGTACTTCTTCTTTACATCATCGGGAAGGGCAAACAATTTCCTGATCGCCGCATATAGCTCCTGTTGCATGCTATCGGTAAGAAAATGATTCCGAATGGCAACAAACCCGATATTGTTATATGCAGTACCCAGGTCGTTTACGAAGGCTTTCTTTTGCTTTTCATCACCATTGACAAAATTTGCCAGATCCAGTGATGGTATTTCATCATAGAGTATTTCGGCCATATGCTTCAGAGCGTTTTTAAGAAACGCAAGCTAAAAAAAATTGCCTAATTTGGGTGGAGATAAACAACAATGTTATGAAAACGTCGAGGAGAGAATTTATTCAAAGATCCATCAAGGCTGCAGCTCTGTCTGCGGTAAGCACGCCTCTGGTTGCAAAGGCAGCAGAGCGTACCGTCTCCCGCACTTCGAATATCGGTGGTAAAACAGCGTATGAGTTCTCACAGATCAAACTCCCTTACGCCTACAACGCACTCGAGCCTGCCATCGACGCACAAACCATGGAAATTCACTACAGCAAACACCACGCTGCGTACGTGAAAAATGTAAACGAAGCCATCGCTGCCGAATCGGTAAGTTATAACACGGAGCTCGATTTCTTTTCCAATGCTTCCAGGCTGTCGCCGAAGATCAGGAACAATGCCGGCGGTGTGTGGAATCACAATTTCTTCTGGATGACGATGCGCGCGCCGGGGTCGGGCGAAGCCTCAGGAAAAGTGAATGATGCCATCAACGGAGCATTTGGCTCGATGGAGAAATTCAAGGAACAGTTTACGCAAGCCGCTCTCTCACGTTTTGGATCCGGCTGGGCCTGGCTCGTCCGCGACGGCGGTAAACTCAAGATCGGTTCAACGGCAAATCAGGATAATCCGTTGATGGACGCCAGTGACTTCAAGGGAACACCAATTCTGGGCCTTGATGTATGGGAACACGCATATTATCTGAAGTATCAGAACAAGCGAAATGAATACATCGCCAACTGGTGGAGTGTTGTGAACTGGGATGAAGTGGCGAAGCTACTGGGATAGCTATTCATTCAGAATACCGCAGTAGTCGTAGTTGCGATCGATGCTGATGAATACATCTTTTCGCGCTCCGCTAAACCACTTCTGTAGTATTCTGGATTTTTTTTCATTCAGCGCCGCCATCTGGATCTTGTTCCAATCTTCTTTCAATGAGGCCTGATGAGGCGAGGTGCGGGATTTATAATACAGTATCCTCACCGCGTCTTTACCATCGACCGTTCTGTAGACGATCGGCCTGGAGACGTCTCCTACTTTCATTGAGTCGATCCTGAAGAATACGATGGGATCGAGGTCCGTGACTGCAATTTGCAAGCCTCCGTCGCCGTCCGTAAAGTAGCCTGCATGTGATTTTGTCTGCACGTCGTCAGAGAACTCCCTCGCGGCGTATTCAAACTTGATGCTGTCATTCACAATCTTTGTCCGCAGGCTATCGAGGAAGTCGCTTGCCTTTTTCAGGTCTTCGTCCGATGGCTTGGGCGATATCAGAATGTGACGCGAGTTGTATTCATTACCACGCCGTTCGATAAGCTGCATGATGTGAATCCCGAACGACGATTTGAAAGGCATCGAGATCTCTCCAGGCTTCAACTTGAAGGCCATTGCTTCGAATTCTGGAACCATACGGCCCCTTGCCGACCAGCCCATCTCCCCGTTATTCTGGATCACACTCGGATCGTCAGAATACTTACGAGCCAGCTCTCCGAAATTCTCGCCCGCGAGTACACGTGAGCGGATATCGAGGAGCTGATTCTTGACAAGCTCCTCCTGCTGTGGACTGATCTTCGCTATCTTCACGATCTGCGCAACTTCTACCGAAGCAGAGAAGTAAGGCAGCGAATCGTGAGGAATGGTGTTAAAGAATTTTTTCACTTCGGCGGGCGTCACGCTGA
>CBHTUB010000007.1:0-36748 GCA_966095595.1 uncultured Chryseosolibacter sp.
TGATCAAATACGCAAGAAATCCGCCGGCAAGTCTGATCGGGATCAAGTCATTGCCCGACGATCTCACGTACCAGAGCAGTTCTGTCAGGTGAATGCCGTGAATGATCGCGAATAAAGCGAAGGGTGCATCCGACACGAATTTTTTCAATGCTAAGTTTTCCCGCGAAATGAGGAACAAACTAAAAAATAAAAGTGATAGCCTTCCGGAAAACCTGGTCGTCGTGTGCAAAGCTTCCAGCGTCCAGCCTTCAACCATGGTAGAAACGACCACGATCAGGGCCTCGAGTCCTACAAAGATGACAAGTGGCAGGTTCTCTTTGACGCTTTTTTTATTCATGGGAGTGGTTTGATCATGATGTTTCTGAACCAAACTTCACTTCCATGGTCTTGCAATACGATATGTCCGGTTCCTGTTGATGCATAGGTCGCCACATCTTTCCATTTGCTCGCCTCTTTGCGTTTCCGCCAATCATCCGAGCCGATATCGTAAGAGGCCTGCTGCGTCCCGGCAAGCCAATGCTCCACGTGATCATTCCTGACGATGATTGTCGAGACATTCCATTCAGCCTGAGGGACGGGTGCATCCGGAGCATACATATCGTAACATGCGCTTGTCAGTTGTTCGTTCTTTCGTTCGCCGGGAGCGGCTTCGTCAAGCAATTGATATTCAGGACCCGTGAAGTAAGGTTGATCGGCTTCTTCGGTCACCATGTAAAGAACACCGCTGTTGGATTGAGGGGCAAGCTTCCATTCGAAAGTGAGTTCGAAGTTTTTGAATTGATCGACCGTCATCAGGTCGGCACGCGATTCTGCGCTATCGAACGGTTTACAGTGCAGCAGTCCGCCGCTCACTTCCCAGCTGTTGTTTTCCTTGTTCCTGAAAAACCGCCAGCCGGAGAGATCTTTCCCATTGAACAATGGCCTCCAGCCAGCCGAGTCCTGACGAGCTTCAGCTTCAATACTTGCTGACGAATCAATTTCGCCATTTCGTGTGTCGCCATTTCTTCGGTCACAGGCACCAATCAAAAGGAGGAGCATTAAGGATAAAAGAGTTGTTTTCATTGAAAGGTGTTCAAAATATTTTTCCTGGATTCAATATTCCATTCGGATCGAAAGCTTTCTTGATCCCCCGCATCACTTCAATATTAGCCTGCCTCATCGCGATAGGCATGAATGGTTTTTTTGCGATGCCGATACCATGCTCGCCCGACAATGTTCCGCCAAGATCGACTGCAAGTTTGAAGATCTCAGCGATCCCGTCATTCACTTTTGTATTCCAGTCTTCATCGCTGATGTTCTCCTTCATCACGTTGATGTGAAGATTGCCGTCGCCGAGGTGGCCGTAGCAGACTGAGTTGAATCCATAACGCCTGCCGATCTCCTTTATTCCCACAATGAGTTTGGGAAGGTTGCCGCGTGGGACAACTACATCCTCTGCTTTTGTAAGCGAATAGGCGTTGACCGCCGGCGAGATATTTTTTCTGATCTTCCAGAGCTCTTCCTTTTGTGCATTGTTGTCTGCAAACAGTATTTCTCCAACCTGGAACTTTTCAGCAACCGTCATCACACGCTCGGCGTCGCGCATCAATGTCTCGTCGTCGTTCCCATCGAGCTCGCAGAGCAGGTAAGCATCCATATCGTCGGGGAAGGGAGTCGTTACTTTTGCTGCATAGATCTTTTCGCAGTAGTCGATCGTTTTCATGGCAGCTTCCCTTTCGAAGAATTCCATCCCGCTCGGTGTGATGCCGGCGCGGAATATTTCTGCAATGGCGCGACAAGCTTCGGCATTCGTGACAAACGGAATGAGCATCAGCACAGACTTCTGAGGCAAACCTCGTAGTTTGAAGACGATCTTGGTAATGATCCCGAGCGTTCCTTCACTGCCACAAACAAGCTGAGTCAAATTGTAACCGGTGGAGTTCTTCAAGACATTTGCGCCAGTCCAAATAATATCTCCGGTGGGCAGAACCACCTCAAGGTTGAGAACATAGTCACGTGTAACACCATACTTTACGGCTTTTGGACCACCACTATTTTGTGAAACGTTGCCACCGATGAAACAGGAGCCTCTGCTGGCGGGGTCGGGCGGATAAAAAAGTCCTTTTTCCTTTACCGCGTTTTGAAAGATCTCCGTGATCACGCCGGGCTCGACTGTGGCCTGAAGGTTAAGCTCATCGATCCCGAGAATACGATTGAATTTTTCCATGGAGATCACCACGCCTTTGTGTATGGGCAGCGCGCCTCCGCTGAGTCCTGTTCCCGCACCCCGCGGGGTTACCGGAATGCGCAAGTCGTTACACAATTGCATGATCTTGCTGACCTCTTCGGGAGTGGACGGACGCAATACGACATCCGGCAGGAAGGAATAGTCCTCGGTCTGATCGTGGGAGTAATCGATTTTTTTCGCTTCGTCGACAATCACGTTCGGTTTTCCTACGATCTCTTCGAAGCGGCTGATCAGGTCGAGCGTAACTTCTGTAAATGGCATGAATCTGGTATATTTACCTCGGAATATTTTTTAAGCTGAATGACGTTTTTTTTGAACTTCAAAATTACACAAAAGCTTCTGGTTCCCGTTGTGTTGTTCCTGACACTTTTTATTGCCGTTTCATGCGGTTCGTCTAAAAGAAAGTCAAGGGTCCAGGCGCGGAATTCAGTGCCAAAACGTGAGGTGCATGTGAAAGCAAAACCGTTGAACAAGCCCAAAGAGACGGTAAGCATTGAAATTCCTTCGGAAGAGACACATGAACATCATTCAAAAACGGAATCGTCGAAAATTCAGAAGGTAGTTACCACGGCGCGTACGTTTATAGGAACGCCGTACAAATATGGCGGGACAACACGTTCAGGGATGGATTGCTCGGGATTGTTGCTGAATTCTTTCAAGGCGATATCGCTCGACTTGCCACGAAGCTCCGAAGCACAGAGCAAGATCGGCAAGGCGATAAAGAAGCAGGATCTTAAGCCGGGAGACCTGGTTTTCTTTGCCACCGGAAAAGATAAGAATCAAGTGACGCACGTAGGGCTTGTCACAGAAATTCTTGACGACGATGTGAAATTTATTCATGCTTCGTCTCATCTCGGCGTGGTGGAAACAAACATTTCAGGAGATTACTATCAAAAACGATACATGGGAGCCCGCCGTGTGATCGAATAGCCATCGTCCTTTGCAGATAGCATTTTTACGTTACAGCACCTGACAATACATTGACACCATGTCATCCAGAAGAAAATTCATAAGACTATCTGCGCTTGGAACGTTCTCCTTGCTATCAACAGGCTATGATGCGGCGGATAGGAGGCCGATTGTTTTGTCGACGTGGAATTTTGGCTTGAAGGCGAATGAAGGAGCCTGGAAAATTTTGTCGGCAGGCGGACGCGCGTTGGATGCGGTCGAGGCAGGGGTGATGATAACGGAAGCTGATCCCAATGAAACGTCGGTAGGCTACGGTGGACTTCCCGATCGCGATGGCCGGGTAACGCTCGACGCCTGTATAATGGACGAGTCGGGCAACTGCGGCTCGGTCGCTTGCCTGGAGCACATCGTTCATCCTGTTTCAGTGGCACGAAAGGTTATGGAAAAGACACCGCATGTTATGCTGGTGGGAGATGGTGCGTTGCAGTTTGCGCTGGCAAACGGGTTCAAAAAGGAGAAATTACTAACGCCGGCATCGGAAAAAATATACAAGGAGTGGCTGAAGAAGTCGGAATACAAGCCTATCATCAACATCGAGAATCACGACACGATCGGAATGCTTGCGTTGGACAATCATGGGAATTTGTCTGGCGCGTGCACAACGAGTGGTCTGGCGTTCAAAATGCACGGTAGGGTCGGGGATTCACCGATCATCGGTGCGGGATTGTTTGTCGACAACGAAATTGGCGCCGCTACGGCGACAGGTCTTGGAGAGGAAGTGATAAGGGTTGTAGGGTGTCACCTCGTAGTAGAGCTCATGCGCCAGGGGTATGAGCCTGCAATAGCCTGCAAACTGGCTGTGGAAAGAGTATCGGGAAAATCGAAGAACCCGAGGGATGTGCAGGTCGGATTTCTCGCTCTGCGCAAAGATGGTGAGTATGGTGCATATGCGCTGCAGCCTGGGTTTTCATTTGCAGTTAACGACAAATCAGGAAATAAATTGATCAATTCGGAAAGCCATTTTTAAACATGATCATCGAAATTGTTGTGTATAATATCGACTCGGCGTTGAGAGCGAGTGAAGGTGGCGCCGACCGCATTGAGTTGTGTGATAATCCGGCAGAAGGAGGAACGACTCCTTCATTTGGTGTAATAGAAGCGGTGAGGCAAAATGTGAGTGTCGATCTTTTTGTAATGATAAGGCCGCGTGGAGGAGATTTTCACTATACCAACTACGAATTTCACGCGATGAAGCGTGACATCACACAATGTCAGAAGCTAAGTGTGGATGGTGTTGTTTTCGGTATTCTCACACCGGATGGACGGATCGATAAAAAGCGTTGCCGGGAACTCATCGAACGCGCGCGGCCGCTAAAGGTCACGTGCCATCGTGCCTTCGATATGACGCGTGATCCCTTCGAGGCGCTCGAAGATTGTATTGAAGTGGGATTTGACCGCATACTTACCTCGGGAGGAAAACCGCAGGCTATTCAGGGAGCGGATTTGATAGGCGAGTTGGTGAAGAAATCCAATGGACGGATCGCGATAATGGCAGGATCAGGCGTGAACGAAAAGGTAGTGGAGGAACTGGTGAGAAAAGCCGGAACGAAAGAAATTCATGCTTCGGCAATGGCATCGAAACCGAGCGCCATGGAATATAAGAACATGGCCATTGCCGGAATGGGATCGGCTGCGGGCAGTGAGTTCCTATTACGGACGGTTGACCCGGAAATAATAAAAAGAATCCGCGCATTGGCTGAAGGGGCCGGGCGGCAGGGATAACTGAATATTCATTTTGATCTGAATGGTCAAAACAAATATATTTGCAACCGTTCCTTAAAATTTTGGGGGATTAGCTCAGCTGGCTAGAGCGCTTCCATGGCATGGAAGAGGTCATCGGTTCGACTCCGATATTCTCCACGTACTATCGCAGGATTGAGATCTTCCTGTCGCATGGAGAGGTCAAGTTGGGGGATTAGCTCAACTGGTCCCGATAACCATCGGGACGCTTCCATGGCATGGAAGAGGTCATCCCGATAACTATCGGGGCTCCGATATTCTCCACGTACTATCGCAGGATTGAGATCTTCCTGTCGCATGGAGAGGTCAATTTGGGGGATTAGCTCAACTGGTCCCGATAACCATCGGGACTCCGATATTCTCCATCAGAATCACTTGGTTCCGACCATCGGGACGGGCCTCCGAATATTTTCCACAAGTAATCATTATTGGTCGTCCGACCGGGCTGGATGCTTCTTCTCCATGGAGCTCTAAACACGTTTTACTTATGGCTGCGAACGTCCATTCCGGTAGAAGGATTTACTCCGTTGCGGGCAGCTGCGCCTTCCCGGCGATGCCTGCGAATTAGGAACCGCGGAGACCACCGGGATGATACGTCCGCCTAAGTAAATCTATGGCGGGCGGGCGCAGGTACCGCAAGGATTACTTTTAATAATTCAGCGAAGGAGATCCTCCCATATCTTCCTTATCGTGGCCTTCCAGCTTCACCAGCTTGTTGTAAATACCCAGCAGCAGGAATGACGGTGCCCACTGTCCCACAAACAACGAAAGATGATCTTGCTTCGCGATTTTCAAGGTCAGGGAAGCGGCCATAGATCCCAGAGCCGCCCACAGAAAGAGATCCGACGGCAGTTTTGCGGTCTGTTCTTCAATTGCCCTCGCTACCTTGCCTTCTTTTTGTGTTGGATTATAGGCGGCAGCCTTCGATGCAGCCTTAGCTGTCAGTTCTTTTAAATCAGTTGCCATAGTCTTAATGTTTAGAAATTGAACATAGAACCTGCATACGTGCAGGGCATGTCTCGAAAAAATACCATACCGCCAGAGGGGCAGGTGAAAAGGAATCGGAAATGATTTTGGCGTTTTATCTGCCGCCGGGGAAAACTTTTACGGAATCGCTGGATTCGCGGTTTTTATAATAGGTCTCGTATGCTTTTTTGTTTTTTCGGATGTTGTCCTTAACCGCCTTTGGAACGGCACGTTTGGAACCCGGTTTTGGACAGTCCCACTCTTCAACATTGATGTGCTCGAGCGGCGGACGGGTGCCCGGTATACGTATGATGTTCGTTCTCGGATTATTTGTGTTGTCGTCCACTTCTATCGAAGCCGTAACGTTCCGGTCTGCATAGCGCATGTTTCGCTTGACAACACTTCGTTTGACCTTGTCGGCTTTGACCTTGGGACAAGGGATCCTACCGGTCTGGCAGGCCGTGAAAATCACGAGGATAATAATAACCAGAAATCGCGTCTGCATCTGAGTAATTTAGTTCAGCTATTCTGCTTGTATAAAATCTATACCGAAAATCACCTAAAGGTGAACGATTAAAAAACGAACCGAAGTCAGATAAATTGCAGCATGCAGGGTCAGTGAAAATTTATAGATAAAAACGGAAAATTCCATCGATTCTCCCGAAATCCTTCATGGAGGGCTATTTCCCAGGAAAAACGAGAGAATTGTCAGTTAATCCTTGCAATTCTGATGACAGGTGGGTTAGCGCACAGCCCTCGTGGCTGACTGTCCAGGCGTTGGCGTGGAGAAATACGTCGCGATAGGCGTTGCCCAGGTCCTTCTCGACTTCGCGGGCTACCGCTACCTGAATAGTTCGGTTGTGTTCGAGCGTTGCAAGGTAGGTGTTGATACAGTCGAAAGCTTCACCCGTTTCTATGGTGCTCCCGGCTCTGGACAGATTGTTCAACACAAGATAACTGCATTTGAAGGGGATCTTTGTCTCCCTCCAAAACCGGTTATAGATCTGTCTGAGACGTTCTCTTTTGCCTTTGTCCATCAGGTGAGACGTTATCTCGAGCCGCCCCGGTTTCGCCTTTTCCTGCGCCTGTATCCGATCACCGGCCACACAGACAATCACAACAATAATCAATAATCTAACTATGGAAATCATAACGCCACACCACTCGTTCTCAAAGAAATTCGCCTGTTAGCTAATGCCAGATTCACGAAAAGATGAAACAATCTTGTGCCAGGTATCTGACGAAGCGATCGGCAAAATGGTCGGTTATCCCGCAGCGAAATTCCTTGCAGTTCCACTCTAATTGCGGGAAATTGCAGGGTCAAACAACAAACTGTATTATGAAAGTCCTGTTAGTCATAATTTCACTACTTATACCCATATCAATGACACCTTCGATCTATGATCTCAAAATGACGTCTCTTGATGGTCAGGAGATCGACTTTAACCAATACAAGGGTAAAAATCTGCTCATCGTAAATGTGGCGTCCAAATGCGGCTTCACCCCCCAGTATGCCGATCTCGAGAAATTACATGAGCAATATGGCGATAAGGTGGTCGTGCTTGGTTTTCCTGCAAATAACTTCGGCGCCCAGGAGCCCGGAACCAGTCTGGAGATCGCTGAGTTCTGTCAGAAGAACTATGGCGTAAAATTTCAGATGTTCGAAAAGATATCGGTGAAGGGCGACGATCAGCACGAATTGTACAGGATCCTGAAAGAAAAAACCGGAAATGAACCTACCTGGAACTTCTGCAAATACCTGGTCAAGCCTGACGGCACCGTCAAGTTCTTCTCATCCAAGGTAAGCCCGTTAAGCAACGAAATTATCAGCCAGCTCTGAAATGTTGTCACTCGCTCCGGTATTAGGTTTCTTTCGTAGAGTTTTTGCCGGCCGCCCATCACCACTCGAAGGCTCCGTCCTCGATCTGGAGCTGGTCGGCAACGACGGACAGAAAGTGCCGATGTCCGCCTTTCGCGGCAAGAAATTGCTGATCGTTAACACGGCATCGAAATGTGGTTACACGTATCAGCTTCAACAACTACAGATCCTGCATGAGACCTACCGGCACAAAGTGCAGGTGCTGGGATTTCCTTCCAATGATTTCTGGCAGGAGAGAGGCAATGACTCCGAAATCGCATCTTTTTGTCTGACGAACTACGGAGTGACATTCCCTATTTTTCAAAAGACCAGCGTGGTGGGTCGCAACATGCATCCGCTGTTCCGGATCCTTTTGCGGCTTTCGGGACGCACACCTCAATGGAATTTTTGCAAATACCTTCTCGATGAAGATGGAAAATTCATAGCGTTCTTTACCTCGAAGGTCAATCCCCTTGATAAAAAAATCATAGCAAAACTATAGTGAACGCCTCGCTCTCGCATTGGTTAAAAGCATTCAGGCTCCGGACACTACCTCTGGCGCTCTCTTCGATACTCATGGGTACATTCCTGGCCCTCGCCTCGGGAGAGTTTCACTGGGGAATTTTTCTGCTGAGCATTCTTACCACCATCCTGCTACAGATCCTTTCCAATCTTGCCAACGACTATGGCGATTCGATCCACGGTGCAGACAGTGCCGCACGAAAAGGGCCAGGGAGAGCGGTGCAGTCGGGACATATTTCTGCGAACAGCATGAAGGTCGCCGTTGTTCTGTTCGCAGTGCTTGCATTGCTAAGCGGCTCCTCCCTGTTATTCGTAGCGTTTGGATTGAACTGGAACGCGATCCTGTTTTTTCTCGCACTAGGTATTCTGTGCATCCTGGCGGCCATAGCCTATACGATGGGTCGGAAGCCCTATGGTTATGCGGGTCTCGGGGATCTTTCCGTGTTGGTCTTTTTCGGATTCGTCGGTGTGCTTGGATCGTTGTACCTGTTTACACAACGCGTCGGTTATTTGGAAGTGCTACCGGCTTTAAGTTGTGGCGTTTTTTCTATAGGCGTGCTCAACATCAATAACATTCGCGATATCGAGTCGGATCGACTGGCGGGAAAGTATTCGGTGCCCGTCCGCATCGGCAGGGCCAACGCCATTATTTACCACTGGTTTCTGATCGTCACGGGGATCACGGCAGCGATTATCTATACTATCTTGTCTTACCAAACGCCATGGC
The DNA here is from genome assembly GCA_966095595.1 of uncultured Chryseosolibacter sp. GTDB lineage: Bacteria > Bacteroidota > Bacteroidia > Cytophagales > Cyclobacteriaceae > Chryseosolibacter. The sequence continues at coordinate 9,010 of CBHTUB010000007.1, forward strand.
AGTGGGTCTTCCTGGTTTCCGTTCCGCTCTTTGCAGCCAACGCAATCGCTGTAAGTAAAAAACCTTCTGCTGACCTTGATCCATATCTTAAACAGATGGCGTTGTCAACCCTGGTGTTCGTTGTTACCTTCGGTTTGGGTCTTATCCTGGCCTGATTCCGGCACGAACTTTTTTCATAATGGCATTTGAACTTGTCCGAAGGGGCGAAGAATGATTCCGTGTCGTATGCGAATTCAAAAGCTTGTTGCTGTGGTGCTGTGCGTTGTTATGGTCGCTTGCCAAACCGAGCCGGACCCCAACCGCCTTTATGATGAGCTCGTAGTCTCGACCAATTTCGACCCTCAGGCAAACTTCGCAAGCTATGCGACGTACGCCATGCCGACGGATACCATAGGGCTGATCTCCAATCGCTCGTCCGATACGATCGTCGCCTCTGAAAGCAGTTTCCCCAGACCGGTGCTCGAGGCTATAGAACTGAATCTTGATCGGGCAGGCTTCACCCGCGTAAACAGAAGTGAAGACCCCGACCTTGGTGTAAATGTGATGGTGGTGAACGACCTTAATGTATTTCAGCAATTGGTCTACTACGACCCCTACTATTATTCGGGAGGATATTATTCCGGTTACTACGGATATGGCGGCGCTTACTATTATCCGTATATCAACACATATGCCTACAATACAGCGGTACTCGTTATCGAGCTGGTCGATCTGAAGAACCGGAATTCCAGCAATCAGGTGCGCGTGGTCTGGAATGCCTATCTCGGCGACCTTACCACCAGTTTTGATCTTATACCGCAGACGAAGACTGCGATCGACCAGGCATTTGAACAATCACCTTACCTCAATCAACCATGAAAGCGGTGCTGACCATACTGATGTGCCTGTTCTCGCTCATGGTATCTGCCCAGGAGCAATACTTTTATGCGGCATATGACATCAATAAACCCTACACCAATACCCAGTGGCTCGATGCGACGTCGAATCGCGGGTTCCGGATCGGCTATCGTAGTTTTATCAATGACAATTTTTCCGCAGGACTTGACGTTTCGACAGCCACCTACGAGCAATATAATCCCACTGAAACGCGACAAACCGGTAGCGGAGCGTTGACCACCGATTATTTCAAATACATTTATTCGTACAGTGCGACGGTCAGTGGTCAGTACAATTTCAGGCTCAAAAAAACGGAAGCGATCATCCCTTACGTTGGACTAGGTTTGGGCGCGAACAACAACGAATATGTTGTCTACTACAATGTGTACCAGGATTCCGAAAGAAAGTGGGGATTTCTTGTTCGTCCTGAGGCAGGCCTTCTGGTGAAGATCGGCAGGCGCGGATCATTCGGTTTGATCGGGGCTATTCACTATGATTATTCGACGAATAAGTCTGAAAATTTCAGTTATGATGGCTTCACTTCCATGGGTGCCCAGATCGGTGTCGTGCTGATGGATTTATACTGAGAAAAGTGACGTTTTTTTAGCCTATTTTTTTTCTCAAAACGGTCGCACCTCGGGCCTTCTGTTATCTTTGCAGCATGTCTCAACAGATACTTATTCTGGATTTTGGATCCCAGTACACCCAGCTCATCGCCCGCCGGGTTCGCGAATTGAACGTCTACTGCGAAATTCATCCTTTCAACAAGATTCCGAAACTCACAAACGATATAAAGGGGATAATCCTCTCCGGAAGTCCCTGCTCGGTACGCGACAACGGGTCTCCCGATGTCGACCTGAGTGTTTTTGAAGGTAAGCCTGTCCTTGGCGTCTGCTACGGTGCTCAGCTTATCGCGCACAAAAGCGGAGGAAAAGTGTTGCCGTCGAGCATGAGGGAATACGGCAGGGCAAAGCTTACGACGGTTGATCACCATGTAGGCCTTTTGAAGGAGATGTCACTGGATACGCAAGTATGGATGTCGCACGCCGATACGATCGCAGAAGTACCTGCTTCATTCGAGGTCATTGCGAGCACGTCGTCGGTAAAGATCGCAGCCTTTCGCGTAAAGGGTACAGAGACATACGGAATCCAGTTCCACCCGGAAGTTACCCACACCCTCGAGGGCAAGAACCTTCTGCGGAATTTTGTCGTGCATATTTGTGGTTGTGCACAGGACTGGACTCCCGATCAGTTCGTGGAGGCCTCCGTGGCTGACCTCAGGAACAAGCTTGGCAATGACAAGGTAGTAATGGCTTTATCGGGTGGTGTTGATTCAACGGTGGCGGCTACCCTGATCCACAGGGCCATTGGAAAAAACCTGCATTGTATTTTCGTTGATAATGGTTTATTGCGCAAGAACGAGTTCGGGCAAGTGCTCAAGTCGTATAATGGTATGGGGCTGAACATTAAAGGCGTCGACGCGAAGGAGAAGTTTTATACGGCGCTGAAGGGACTTTCCGACCCCGAGGCAAAACGCAAGGCGATCGGAAAGACGTTCATCGATGTGTTTGATGAAGAATCGCACAAGATCACAGACGTCAAGTGGCTCGGCCAGGGGACAATTTACCCCGACATCATCGAATCAGTTTCTGTAAAGGGACCTTCCGTTACGATCAAGTCGCACCACAACGTGGGTGGCCTTCCCGATAAGATGAAGCTAAAGGTGGTGGAGCCGTTGAGCACATTGTTCAAGGACGAAGTTCGTATCGTTGGCAAGACCCTCGGAATAGATCCCAATATCCTCGGTCGTCATCCTTTTCCTGGTCCCGGGCTGGGCATCAGGATACTGGGCGAGATCACCGCTGATAAAGTGCGCATATTGCAGGAAGTGGACAGCATCTTTATCGACGGTCTTCGAAGCCATGGTCTATATGAGAAAGTATGGCAGGCCGGTGCGATACTCACTCCGTTGCAATCCGTCGGCGTAATGGGCGATGAAAGAACGTATGAGCGTGTGGTAGCTTTGAGGGCCGTGACCAGTACCGACGGCATGACGGAAGATTGGGCGCTTCTTCCATATGAGTTCCTCGCCGAAATCTCCAGCGACATTATCAACAGGGTAAAAGGCGTTAACCGTGTCGTTTATGACATCAGCTCGAAACCGCCGGCTACAATTGAGTGGGAATAAAATTTGTTTTACGGAGCGTCCAGGTCAATCTATGATAAGAACAGGTTTTCTCTTCATGCTGATGCTTTGCACTTTAATGGCGAGCGCTCAGATCGATTACAGCAAGCAGTACTTTAACGGCAAAGATCTTTTCCGCCAGGGAAAGTACAACCTTGCGATGGAAACGTTCAAGCCGCTGCTGACCTACGATGCAAGGAATCAATTCAAGGAATACGGCTCTTTCTTTTATGCGTTATCGGCCTATAGACAAGGTTTTAAGGCTGTAGCAAAGGACGTGTTCAATCAGATCAAAGCACAACATCCCAACTGGGATAAAATGAACGAAGTGAATTTCTGGCTGGGCAAGATCTATTTCGACGACAAGGATTACTTTCAGGGGCTCAAGACTTTTGCGGCACTAACCGACAAGGCATTCGAGAAAGACATCATCGCGGTTAAAAAATCCGCACTGGAAGGCATCACGGATGTCGAAACGCTCAGGATGATGCACGAGGAATACCCGAATGATGCTGTCATTGGAGCTGCACTTGCGTGGCTCCTGGCGAAGGATATAACGAATGATGAGAATCATCAACAGCTCGAAGAGCTTATCAGGAAATTCGATTTCAAACGCAGTGACTTCCTTCCGGAAGCGCCAAAGACGTTTTATAAGAACAGGTATGTGGTCTCCGTGCTGATGCCGTTCATGATCAACAGCATAGATCCCACTCCGGGGAAAAAGAGAAACCAGATCATCCTTGATTTCTATGAAGGCATGAAGCTCGCTGCCGACACGCTGGATTCCTATGGCGTGAACATCAGCCTGCGCGCTTACGACACGGAGAGGAACACGGAAAAGATCCGGACGATCCTCAACACTCAGGAGCTGAAGAATACCGATTTGATCGTTGGTCCCTTTTTCTCGGAGGAGAACAAAGTAGTGCAGGATTTCTCCCTTCAAAACAAGGTCAACACCGTCAATCCGTTCTCGAATAACTCGGAGACCATCGGCAATAATCCACATGCATTTTTGTTCCAACCGTCATCGGAAACCATTGGAAAGGCCTCAGCCGCATTTCTCGGAACCCATACGAGCAGGAAGAATTGTATGGTGTTCTATGGACCGGCAAAGAAAGATTCAACGATGGCCGCGAGTTTCATGGGTGCTGCCGTTGAAAATGGCCTCCAGGTAGTGCACTCTCAGCGGATCTACACGAAGGATGTTCAGAAAATACTCGAGATCCTCGCTACGGCAACCGAATATGATGAATTCAACTATCCATCTCAGTTCAAACTTAAGAAAGACAGTATTGGCTCCATATACATGGCTTCCGATGATGCGCTGATCTACGCAAAAGTGATTGCAGGTGTTGAAAAGCGCGGCGACTCAATCCGCGTAGTCGGTACGGAGAACTGGCTCGAAGACCCTGCACTCGATCCTGAAAAATTCGAAACGCTGGGCATCACGCTGGCCGCGCCCAATTATTCAAACACCACGAAGTCTTCGTATCGCTTATTTTTCAACAATTTTATCAGACGATATGGTCGGGCGCCGTCGCAATTTGCCAAAATGGGCTTTGAGCTCATGATGTTTTACGGGACGCAGTTGAAGAAGAACGGTGTCTTTTTCCAGGATGGACTCGCCAAAGAGCCGACAGTCCCGGGATTTCTTTCGGAAGGATTCAATTATAGTATCAGTCGCGACAACAGGCTTGTTCCCTTTGTTCAATTCAGGGATGGAGAGCTGATGTTGGTCGAGAAACGATAAGTTATCATGCGCAGTATTTCAAAAAGCAAATCGCTGTTCGATAAAGCGAAGCAGTTCATTCCCGGCGGTGTAAATTCTCCCGTCCGGGCGTTCAGGGCTGTTGGAGGTAATCCGTTATTTATAAAAAGTGCGAAAGGTCCGTTCCTCTATGATGAAGACGGGAATGAATATATCGACCTGATCAACTCGTGGGGACCGATGATCCTCGGGCATGCCCATCCCGAAGTCGAACGCGCGGTAAAAGATGCGATCGTCAACTCGCCATCATTCGGGGCGCCTACGGCACGTGAAGTTGAAATGGCGGAGACCATTTGCAGCATGATCCCTTCTGTGGAGAGAGTGCGGATGGTGAATTCAGGAACGGAGGCGACCATGTCGGCGATACGTGTTGCACGGGGTTACACAGGCCGCGACAAGATCATCAAAATGGAAGGCTGCTATCATGGTCATGGAGACTCGTTTCTTATTGCCGCCGGCAGTGGCGCGCTCACCTTCGGTTTTCCGGATAGCCCTGGCGTTACAAAAGGTGTAGCACAGGATACGCTGACAGCGCCATTCAACGATCTTGAGGCTGTCGAGCTGCTGATAGAAAAAAATCGCGGCCAGGTAGCTGCGTTGATACTTGAACCGGTAGTCGGCAATATGGGTTGTGTGCCCCCTGAAGAGGGATACCTTCGCGGACTTAGAAGCTTATGTACCGAACACGGCATTGTATTGATTTTTGATGAGGTGATGACAGGGTTCAGGTTGGCGCCCGCAGGCGCACAACAGCTTTACAACATTCAGCCCGACATGACCACGCTCGGAAAGATAATCGGCGGAGGCCTGCCAGTGGGAGCCTATGGCGGACGACAGGAGGTCATGGACCATGTTTCGCCTGCCGGACCGGTTTATCAGGCGGGAACATTATCAGGCAACCCGATGGCTATGGCCGCGGGGCTGGCTATGTTAAACTATCTCCGGAGGCATCCGCATACCTATGATTACCTGAACGAGATCACTTCATATATCACGTCGGGAATAGGGGAGCAGTTGAAAAGAAAAGGACTCGATTATACGATCAATCAGGTTGGCTCGATGTTCACGTTGTTTTTTACATCGACCAGGGTAAAGGATTTTGTAACAGCGAAAACGTCCGACACGGTGATGTTTGGAAAGTATTTCAATGCGATGCTCGAGCGCGGCATCTATCTCGCGCCGTCTCAATACGAGGCACTCTTTGTATCTGCTGCCATAGATACAACCGTTGCCGATAGAATACTCCAGGCAAGTGATGAGGCTCTGGCGACTCTATAATTCCTAAACTGAATGAACCGAAGGAAGTAATAATTTCCTGCTACTTCTTTTTCTGTTCTTTTTTCTGTTCTTTTTCCTGCTCCCTGAGAATATTCATGAACTCCTGGATCTCGACATTTTTTGGATCGAGCTCCAGGACTTTGTCGAAATGCCTTTTCGCGCCGACAAGATTGTTCTGAACTTTAAGCTCATACCCGCCCAGGTAGTAGAAGGCCTCGATCAGATCCTTTTTATTCTTGCCCTTGTTCTTGTCCGTGGTGGCAACTTCAACAAACTTATTGTACGGTGCCACGGCGAGTCCCTGCATCCCGGTAGAGTCGATGTTTGCGCGCGACCGTGCTGTCCAGAGATATCCATACACGGCATTGGGCTGCATTTCGGAAAGTTTGGTAAACGCCGTGTCGGCCTCCATGTATCGATCGGTAAGGTAATAAGCCATTCCAAGATTATACTGGTCCATGGACGGCAGTTGGTTGCTGCGCAGCTTCATGGCTCGCCGATAGCTCGTTATTGATTCCTTGTATTTCCTGGCTTTAAATTCCGCAGATCCCTTTTGCAGAAGGACATCGGACTGCGTTGAGTCGAAAGCAAGTGATTGGTTGAAGCTCTTAATCGCCTGATCAAATTGCTTAAGCCTTGGAAGTACGCCGCCATAGTTACTATAGTCCAACGCCGTAATGTCCTCAGGTTTTACCCTTGTGAAGTATTTATCAAAAACATCTTTGGTCTTTGCTGCAGTAGCCCGCGTCGTGTCTTCTTTTGCCTTTGCCTGTTCGATCAGCGAATAACCATAAAACTTGAAGGCAACGGCAGGAGCATTTGGCGTATTGATCACCGATTGGAAAATGGCGTTGGCTTCATCGAATCGTTTTGCCATGACAAGCACAAAGGCGCGGAAAAATTTCGCTTCCTCTTTTTTCTCTGTAAGGGCCACATACTTATCTGAAGCATCCACCGCCTTGTCGGACTGCTTCTCGATATAATACGCTTCTGCCAGCTCTTTCCATGCGGGCGCGAATTCAGGATCGGCGGTCACCGCTTTCAGCAAATATTCCTTCACCATCTCGTTGTTCTTTGAGCGCTCGTATACTTTGGCAACCTTGAAGCTGGGCTTCGCATTTTTCGGATCCACACTGGTTGCGCGTTCATAGCTGCTCACGGATTCACCGCCGTTATTTTGCATGAGGAAAGCATCTCCAAGCAGGATATGTATGTCAGGATCGCTTTTGTTGATACCCTTTGCCTTGTTGAGAAGCGTGATAGCGTCGATAACGAATCTTGAATCGCTGAGATAGGCTTCACTGATCGCTTTCAATACTTCAACGTCTTTTTGCTTGGTTATGGTGAGAGCCTTCTCAAAAAGGCCTTTAGCCTCGGTTGGACGTTTTTCGATCAGTCGTACGTGACCTTTCCCTACGCTGTTCAGCAGATTTTTGTCGTCCATTGACATTCCTTTTTCAAAAGTCGCAAGCGCCTTCTCCCTGTTGCCGACCCGGAGATATCCGAGGCCGAGATAATATAGATTGGCTGCATTGTTTGCCGTTTTCTCGAGCGTTGCAATTCCTTTCGAAGGCTGCTCGATGTCAATGAGGCGAAGCCCCTGCCGTACTTCGGCGCTTTGGCTGAACGTTGCTGTGGTAAGGCAAAATAAGGCGAGGAAAAGGATCGCTTTCAAAGTAAATCCGGATGCCTCGGAACGCGTGTTGCATATACGACTTCTCATGGTATAAGGGTTTTGGCGGTAGGACTATAAAAATAATCTAATTAGGGCACATCTGTATCAGGAAGGGGAGAACCAGAGATATACCGTATTTTGGGTGAAATCAACCTGTTAAAAACGAAAGAGGGGCTCTGGAGCCCCTCTTCTTAATTTTTGCCACGTTCGTTCTTTACCTGCCGCCCTTTTGTTGCTGCGAGGCTTCTTTCAGAACATTCATAAATTCTTTAGCACGTGCATTGGTAGGGTCGAGCTGGAGTATCTTCTCATACCATCCCTTGGCTTCCATCACGTTGTCCTTGTGGTGGATAGCGAACTGTCCCATATAGTCATATGCTTCGATGAGATCTTTCTTGTTTTTCTCGGGGCTCTTCGCGGCTATCTCAATGAATTTTTGATACATCGGGACAGCTATACCTTGCTTACCCGTTGAATCTATCTGGGCGCGAGCCTTTGCTGACCACAGCCAACCATGTGTTACCGTAGGCTGTTTTTCCGCGAGTTTGGAGAATGCAGTGTCGGCCTCCATATACTGTTCGTTGAAGTAGTATGCGCGACCGATAGACCACAGATCCTGCGAAAGTGGTTGCTTGCGGATTGCCATCAGCTTTTTGTAGGTAGCAATGGCATCAGCGAATTTCTTTCTCTTCAGGTAAGTATCACCCTGCAACTGAAGGATCTCGGCTTGTGTAGAGTCGATTTCCAGACCTTTGGCAAACGCTTCGTTAGCCAGTGAATCTTGCTTCAATTTTACAAGCGTACGTCCATAGTAAGCATAATCCAGAGCGGTGATCTCTTCCGGTTTGGTCTTATTGAAGTATTTTTCAAAAACATTTTTTGTATTCTGAGCGGCTGCCTTTGTGGTGTCGTCCTTGTATTGCTCAGCCTGAGAGTATGCGGCATACTTGTATGCTACGCCGGGAGCATTCGGATCGTTGATCACGCTCTTGAAGATGGCGTTGGCTTCGTCGAAGCGTCTTGCCATGAACAATACGAAAGCGCGGAAGTACTTGGCATCGTCTTTCTTTTCGGTGATGGCCATGTACTTGTCTGATGCCTCAACTGCCTTGTCAGACTGCTTCTCGATGTAGTAAACTTCAGCAAGCTCTTTCCATGCAGGAGCGAACTCAGGATCGACGGCAACGGCTTTGTTCAAGTACTCCTTCACCATTTCTGTGTTCTTGGAGCGCTCGTAAACTTTGGCCACTTTGTAGTTCGCCTTGGCGTTTTTCGGATCTGCGGCTGCGCCACGCTCGTAGCTGCTCACAGACTCGCCACCGTTGTTCTGCATGAGGTAAGCATCGCCCAGCAGGATATGAACCTCGGGGTCGCCACCATTGATCGACTTGGCTTTGCTCAATAAGTTGATTGCATCGATCACGAATTTTGAATCACTGAGGTATCCTTCTGCTACAGCCTTTAATACCGCAGCGTCCTTTTGCTTCGACATTGTGAGTGCCTTGTCGAAGTTGGCTTTTGCCTCCGTTACGTTTTTCTCGACAAGCCGTACGTGTCCTTTTCCAGCGTAGTTCAACGCATCTTTTTCGTTCATCGAGATACCTTTTTCAAACGCGGCCAGGGCTTTATCCTTGTTGCCGGTGCGCATATACGCAAGACCGAGATAGTATTGGTTATTCGAGTTGGTTGCAAGTTTTTCGAGGGCAGCAATTCCCTTTGATGGTTGTTCAATATCGATCAGGCGAAACGCCTGTCTCACTTCCGGGGTTTGACCGAAAGAAACAAGTGATACTGCTACGAGGGCAAGTGCCATCGCAGCCTTCAAAAACCTGCCTGATAGTCCTGATTGTGTACTTTCAGGGCCCCTTGAGTATTTCATAGCTTTCTTCTTTGTTTTGTCTGTCATACAATCCGCAAAAATAACATGCCTGAGCGAACTTATCTATCTAATAGTTAAAACGTTACTTATTTTTCGACCTCGAAATTGTCCGGATTTACCTGTATTATCCGAACCGGCATCGTTTTAGGAAGCAGTCCTGATTTGAGAACTATTCTTTGCCCTGTCGGCCCGGCGAAAAACGACGCAAATCCATGTCCCAGGCCATGTCTGGTTTCCCGGTTAAGCACATAGATCCGCCGCATCAGCGGGTAATACTTAAGGGCCATATAGGCCTGATAGGGCTTAAACGGAATGGAATCACCTGATACGCCCATTACTTTCACCTGTTTCAGGAACGTATTCGATACCGGATCGTCGCTCACCCATTCAACACCGATAAGTCCAAGGGCATTTACATTACTGGCCACTCGCTTTACCACTTCTTCGTTGTTTTCCACAGCATAGCAGTTGGCTGGTAATGTGTCTACTTTGGCGATCGAGTCTTTCAGAAACCTCACTAAGCTTGATTTTGCGTTATCGAACACAATCTCTATGCCATTCCTGGACCGGCCACCGAGCTCGTTCCACGTCCTGATCTCGCCTTTGAGGATCTTCCTGATCTGATCCACGCTGATCACGGTGTCCTTGTTGGCCGGGTTTACAATCAATGCAACTGCACCGGTAGCCACCGTGGTTGTGTCAGCTGAAATTTTGATCTGTTTGAAATAGGCAAACTCTTCCTGTGTAAAGGGTCTTGTGACGATGGCGATCTGCACGCTGTCTTTCATGAACAGATCCATGGCGTCTATTTCGGGTAAGTACACGGCATCGAGATGTGCTTTCTTGTACGTATTGTTGAATACATCGACCTGTGCCTCGACAAGCGGTCGCAATGATTCATCGGCCACGATGGTCGTGTGACCTGACGTAGGCGAGCTCAGCGGTCTTCCCTTTTTGTCCGTGTCGTGGCATGACGCCAGAAACAATGCGGATACAGCAATAGAAATTATTCCTATTCTCATAAGCACGTGAAATTTGGAGAGGCTTTATTGTTCTTCGTCCGGAGTTGTAAAATATCTCCGGTATAATTTATATGCCCTGAGGAATCCATAAAAGATAAGAAAGATTCCAAAGATCAATGCGAACGGTTCAGGAATGTCACGCATGTCAGGGGCTTTAATAATAATGGTTGTACCGATCACGAAGTACAGTACAACCATTATTACTCCGAAGGACCTACCTATCAGTTCATTGACTGACAGCTTGCGGGCTTCGTTTTGTTCTTTCAATGTTAGTTCAGTTTGAACTTGATCGGGAGCACGAAGCTTACCCGTACCGGCTTACCGTTCTGGCGACCTGCCTTCCATGGAGGCATCATCTTCACCACACGCTCAGCTTCACGATCGCAATCGGCGCTGATACCACGAATGGTTTTGATGTCGGAGATGGTACCGTCTTTACCCACAACGAACTGCACGTAAACCGTACCGTCGACACCCATACGGCGTGCGCTGGCAGGATACTTCAGGTTCTTTTTGATAAAGGCATACATCGCTTCGTAGCCACCGGCGAATTCGGGCTGCTGCTCAACCACGGTAAACACCTGGTTGTCGTCAACCACTACTTCTTCAACTGGCTCCTCGAATACTACCTCGGTTGGCCCTTCTACTTCGACCGCAGCAACTTCATTCTGCTTGATCTCTTCGATAGTCGGCACTTCTTCAACTACTTGTTCCTTTACGACTTTAGGTGGTACGAACTTGATCACCTTCTGCAGCTTGGGAAGCTGGATCTGTGGTGGAGGTGGCTTCGGCTTGTCGATTGGCGGCGGAGCAGAAAGCTCGGTATACACCAGTTTCTTCTTCGGAGCCTCGAGAACCTCCTCTTCCGGAGTAAGCGCAGCAACGATCGCTGGTCCCCAGATCATCAGAGAGATGATCACCAGGGTTGCAGCCATTGCAAGGGCAACGTGCTTGCCGTACAATTGTCTTAATACATAAGCCCCGTAAGACTGATTGCGCCCTTCAAATACAATATCGTCCCAACGCTGTGCTACCGCCACATTACTATTTGTTGTCTTCATGGCTATTGTGTTTGAGTTTCTGTTGTTGCTTCCTCGATATTACCGGATATGATGGCTTTATCATCGTCGGTAAAATCTACGATCGCATAACGTTTCGTTTGCGTGATCTCCATCTCGTCAAGAATATCAACCATGTTATTGTAACGTGATTCATCCTTTGGCTTGATGAGGATCATCAGCTTGGGATTCGCCTTGTTATGTTCCATGATAACCTTGCGAATTCCGTCCTTTGAATAATTGGTTACCTCGGCCGGAGGAGTCAACCCGATCCAGTAATAGATCTTATCGTTCTCTGCCAGCACAAGATTGAGAATATCGTTCTCGTTGATCTTCGTCTGTTCCTTCTCGTCCGTCACTTTATCCGGCATGGTGACTTCCATGGTCTTCGCCTTATTGAAAGTTGAAGTGAGGATAAAGAACGTAAGCAGGAGGAACGCGAGATCCACCATCGGTGTCATATCTACCTTGGTAGATTGTTTTTTGGCTCTGACCTTACCACCTTTTTTCTTTCGGCCCCCGCCTGAGTCGCTAATTTCTGCCATTGTCTTTTTCTTTTAGTGGTTAGAAGTTGTTGGTGCTCCAGCGTCCTCACCAGCTTCGAGGCCGGTAATGAGGTTGAATCTCAGGATATGGCGATCAATAAGGGTCTCCACCACACGCTTGACAACTTTGTAGTCAGTGTCCCTGTCACCTTTGACAGCGATACGCATTCTGCTTGGAGCAGTCATACGCGCGTGCACTACCCAGTCGGCAAGCTCGTTGTTGAGCGAGTCGGCCGGGATTCCGGGCTGATTGATCTGTTCCCGTTCGTCCGGACTCATGTCCAGGAAAGAAGGCAATTGCTTGATAGGCACGCCGAAGCCTGCCATCACGGCAAAGTTGTTGATCTGTTCTTGTGTAAAGCTTACGCCGTAACTCTGGCCCATTGACTGAAGCATGGTCTTGCGGTTGAACTGATTGTCCATGTCGAAGTAGATCTTTCCATCCTTGGCGATCGTAATGATCATACGATCTGCTTCGGGAAGTGGGATCTCCGATTCGGACTTCGGTGTGTCAACCTGCACAGGTTCAGGTGGTCTGAAAGCGGCAGTAAGCATGAAGAAAGTCACCAGCAGGAACGCAAGGTCCACCATTGGCGTCATGTCCAGCGATGGCGTGCTCCTATGTACTTTTACTTTTCCCATACTTTTTTCTCTTTAAAAGTTTCCTAATCAACTACTGATTAATGAGAAGGAACCTTAACACCTTGTGATGCCGAGAAGTTCTGAATGATGCTATAGCTCGCTTCATCGATACCATAAGTCAACGAGTCGATCTTGCTGGTAAAGAAGTTATACAGAATGATGGCGATAGCAGATGTACCGATACCGAGAGCGGTGTTGATCAACGCTTCAGAGATACCGTTTGAAAGTGCTACTGCATCGGGAGCTCCGGAAGTTGCAATCGCGCGGAAAGCGGCGATCATACCCGTTACTGTACCGAGCAGACCCATCAGGGTCGCGATGGAAGCGATAGTTGCAATGATCACCAGGTTTCTTTCGAGCATAGGCATTTCCAGCTGTGTGGTCTCTTCAATGTCCTTCTGCACCAATAACACTTTCTTCTCAGGTTCGAGTTCAGTGTTTCTCGCCAGCTCATTGTACTTCAACAAACCAGCTTTAACCACGTTTGCCACTGATCCTCTTTGCTTGTCGCATTCGGCAATAGCTTGCGTGATATTGTTGCTGGCAAGGAGGGATCTGATCTTCGTAACGAATTTCTTGATGCTTCCTCTACCCGTTGCACTGGTGATAGTGATCAGACGCTCAATACCGAAAGTCACAACCATCAACAACAGCGCGATCAGGACAGCCACAACAACACGACCTTTGTAAATAACGCCCAGCCAGCTGCGCCAGCCTTCTGAAATAGGGTGTCCGGAAGGATCTCCACCTTCAAAGTTTGCCGGATCACCGAGTACGTAGAAATAAATCAAAAAGGCGATGATAATTTCCAAAGGAACGACTATTGCAGCGAACGTTGTCTTCAGGCTATCCCCCAATGAGCTAGAATTTTTTGCCATGATTAAATAGATTTTAGGTTTATAGTTATGTTTTGTTTTTTTAACAATTAGGAAAAACGAGCGGAAAAATCCTGTTTTTATGCAAAAGCGCCAAATTAAATAGGTAAATTTTTACGTATTCCATAAGTTATTGACTAAACGCGGACGTGCTCGCCTTATTCTTTTGCCAACAGTTTTCTGTTCTTCAAGTAGGTTACAATGACAGGAATTGCAGATATGAGTATCATTCCTACGACGATCAGTTCCAAATGGTCCTTGATCATGGGAAAGGCATTCCCAAGAAAATGACCAGCCAGGACCATTGTTATGATCCAAATCGACGCGCCAAGAAAGTTGAAAATCACAAACCTGGTAAAGTCAATTTTTACCATCCCGGCCAGTATGGTCACAAAAGTCCTAACAATCGGTAGGAATCTGCCCAAAACGAAGGCCATCATCCCGTGCCTGAGGTAAAACGCCTGTGTAACATCCAGATATTTCTTCTTAAAAAACAGGCTATCCTTCTTATTTGCGAGATAATTCCCCGCCCATCGACCCGTCAAATACCCCACGGTAGATCCGGAAACTGCAGCAATAATTAAAAGAACGATCAAAACAGTAACATTGATGTCGAGGTGTTCTGAATTGCTCAGCAGACCGGCAACAAAAAGCAGTGAATCGCCAGGCAAAAAGAATCCAAAAAACACCCCCGTTTCAGCAAATATGATCAGCAGCAGTAAGCTCAATCCCCCATATTGGATGATATTTTCGGGGTTTATTGAGTCAAGCAGCGCAAGGATACTTGTGAAATGGGTCCCTAAAACCAATGATTTAACCATAGAACACTAAACTAGCATTTTTGCAACATCACGTGCTATTGCGCCAATTCCGGCCTGTGTTCTGCCAGTAGGATGCAACGGCGATCGCTTTTCCATAATTCCGACACTAAAATTTTTTTGTCATGTTTTTGGCAACAAAAAGGCGGCAAGGTAACCGAAATTTGATTGCACGAAACACACGGTTCAAAATTTAACCTTCCGAAGAAATTACCAACTCCAAAATACGGTTTTGTCCAGTTAAAAGGAGAACTCTGGCAGATGCATAAAAAGTTTATTCCTGCTCAGGTTTGCGTCCAGCTAAAATTTTTTAGAGGTTTCCGATAATACATGGTATTTTAATGTTTTTGGAACCCCCATGAAGATCTCGAAAGCCCTGCGCTTCACCTTGCTTTTTGCCGCCATAGGAGTTTTTACCACCATTTCGGTTGTTTATGTGCAGCGGGACATTATGAGCACATATGCTAAAAATCTTGCGCTGATAAAATTGGGAGATTATGTCCGTACCGAAGCCACACATTCCCGGTTAAAGGCGGAACAGGGGGCCAATACAGAGGCAATGGATATTCTCGCAAAATCGGTGCAACTGGTTCAGGATGCCTATAGCGGTAAATCAACATCCATTGGTGATTTTGGCTTCAGCAAGGACGATGACACTGCATTGATGCTGAAGACCGCCATGGAATCCGGGGAGAATCTTCGATTGATAACATCGGAGCTTTCCGGTGGACGTAAAGGCGCTGAGATGACTGACCGTTATGATCAGGCATATCAAAAATTTCAGGGGTCGCTGGATGCGCTGATCGGGAAGGTCGATCGGCAGGTACAAAGAGATAAGACCATGCTTTCGGCGCTTTCATGGGTTACCATAGGCCTCGTGTTTGTTTCCTTCTGTATTCTCTGCTGGCTCATCTACAGGCTCCAGCGCGCAAGTGACCTTACCGCTGAGGCGAGCGCGAAAAAACTGGAAGAAGAGACAACACGCGTGAACAAGATGTCCGGTTTTATCGAGGCTATTTCAGCTGGTAATTACGATCTTGAGCTTCAGGCCACAGACGACAACGACAACCTTACCCGCACGCTGGTTTCAATGCGAGACAAGCTAAAGCAAAACAGCGAAGACGACCGCAAGAGAAACTGGTCGACGACAGGTGAGGCGCAGATAGGGGAGATACTCCGCGCCAGCGCGACAAATGCGTCTGAGCTGTACGATAACATCATCAAATTCCTGGTAAAATATACGAAGAGCAATCAGGGAGGACTGTTTATCTACAATGACGATCCCGATGAGCAATATCTCGAACTGGTAGCGTGTTATGCCTTTGAGCGTAAAAAATTTCTCACCAAACGTATAGAGCCCGGCGACGGTCTGGTTGGCCAGTCGTTCCTGGAAGGTGACACAATATATTTGCAGGAAGTGCCGCCGGAATATGTCAGTATAACTTCCGGTCTTGGCGGTTCAACACCGGGTGCCGTGCTGCTTGTGCCCATGAAGGTGAACGATAAGATCTATGGCGTCATTGAGCTTGCGTCTTTCAATACCTATGATGAATACCAGATTCAACTTGTTGAAAAGCTGGCTGAAAGCATCGCGTCCACGATATCCAACGTGAGTGTAAACGAGACAACGCGGGTACTTCTGGAGAAAACCCAGCAGCAGGCTGAAGAAATGCGGTCGCAGGAGGAAGAGATCCGGCAGAATATGGAAGAGCTTGAGGCAACTCAGGAAGAAATGCGCCGCAAGCAAGCTATACTCGAGCGCGAGCTTGAGCAGTCGAATCGCCAGGCTGATTCACTTAAATTACAGGAAAGCAGATTGCAGGAATCGCAGCAAACGCTTCAGGCAATTGTGGACAATATTCCAAGGGCTATTTTCTGGAAGGACCGGGAACTCCGTTTCATGGGATGCAACAAGATATTTGCGAGTGTAGCCGGCGCATCTTCGACGTTTGAGATCATCGGCAAGACGGATTTTGATATGCCATGGAGCGCTCAGGCTGAAGGGTATCGGAAGGATGACATGGATGTTATGCGGACCAAAAAGGGCAAGCTGGACATAGAGGAACTTAATATCAACAGTGATGGTGCCGAATCGTGGGTAAAAACCAGCAAGGTGCCCATAGTTACCGGTAATGGCGATGTTGTGGCTATCCTGGGCATGTTTGAGGACATCACTCCATTGAAGCGCAGGGAGGCTGAAGTAGTGCAGAAATTACAGGAACGTGACCTTGCCCTGAAAGAGATTCAGCGCCTCAAGGAATTACTGGAGAAGAAAAACGCCTGATTGGTGTATAAACCTTGCATCAGTGGGATAACGGCCGTATTCTTCCGATATAGAATCCGTTAATTTTTGCTAATTTTACCGGATTACTGCTACCTCCACGGTATGAAAAAAACTTTTTTACTCGTGATAGCTGCGTTACTGACTTGCACAGTCAGTCTTTTTTCGCAGGATCGTAAAGACAAAGCTGCCGTTACCTACGAAGAGCTTTATGATGAACCGTATTCCGTAAACAAACTGTTCGTAGCGTTTCAGCCGGTTTACGGCGAACTGTTCGTCACAAATGTGACCGCGGGCTTTGGGGGCGAGGTGACTTACTACCACAAGGACAAAGCTGATTTTAAGGCACACTTCAGAAAAACCTACAGCCAGCAGTTCTACGATTACTCCCGTGACCTTTCCATGAACAACAGCGATGTGGACAACCACGCGGAAGTATTCAATTACTTTGAATTTGGAGGAACATATCACGTCAAGGATTTCGAGGAGAGTTCCAAAACGAAGATGTTTCTCTATAAAAACAGTTACAAAGGCAACAAGTGGGCGGCCAAGGTGCCGTTGAGCGCGGAGGTTCCGTGTAAGGTTAGAAAGATATATGGCGCCAGACTCGGTGGGATCATCTGGAACAGCTCTACCGACATCACAAGAGCTTTGCAAAAACAGGGCCTTACCAACAACGCCCTGAAAAGTGCAGAAGGAATTGTTCTTCCAGAGGAATTCTTCAATCCGGAAACATCCCGCACGGAAGAACTGAACGCATACTCGAATATTTCCAGCAAGGGCTTCTATATCGGCGGATCTATGAGCTGGATCCATAACGTGGCCGTGAGCTTTGATAAGTATGAGGAGGGTGTGGATGACCTTATGCTTACGACTTATGTGGATATACTCTTTTCACCTTCCATCACTGTCGATGATGTTGTTTATACCGGCAAGGATCCGCTCGCTCCCGATTTTGGGACACACACCTACTCTGTTGATGCGGTGAAGACCAAGACGTTTGGTTTCCGCGCAGGCATCGATGGCCGTTTCAATCGTACGCTCAGCTGGGCATACGGTGCAGAAGTCGGATATCGCCCCAGCATCGAAGGGCGAACATTCTTTGCCATGGTGAAGATCAGCTTCCCCGTTTATGGCACTAATCTCGACTACAAGGTTGAAGCATTCGGTAAGTAATGTCTGGTCCGACGTCACTCTCCTGCGATATTTTGATCACCAACATCAAAGGCCTCGTTCAGGTCCGCGATCAACTTGTGCATCCGCTGTCAGGCAGGGACATGAGCTTGCTTCCTGTTTTGGATAACGCATTTCTGGCTATCTCCGACGGACTCATTCAGGATTTTGGCAACATGCATCAGCTCGGTAACTACCGGGCGAAGCAAGTGATCGATGCACGTGGTCGTTTTGTGTTCCCTTCCTTTGTTGATTCACACACGCATTTGGTCTTTGCTGCCAGCCGGGAGGAGGAGTTTGTCATGAAGATCAGGGGTGCAACCTATCAGGAAATTGCCGCAAATGGAGGAGGTATTTTGAATTCAGCTGCAAAACTTCAAAATACCAGCGAAGATGTGTTGTTGGAAAGGAGTCTTGCCCGCGCAAAGGAGATCATCGCCCTCGGGACAGGTGCTGTGGAAATTAAAAGTGGTTATGGCCTTACGGTGAAAGATGAATTGAAGATGCTCCGGGTCGCGCGACGGATTGGAATGGTTTCAGGTCTCACAGTGAGAACAACGTTGCTGGGCGCACATGCCGTGCCGAAGGACATAAAGAAGGATGACTACATTTCACAGGTGATCGGGGAAATGATCCCGGCTGTTGCCGCGGAAAAACTCGCAGACTATATAGATGTGTTTTGCGAGACAGGCTTTTATAGTCCCGAAGAGACGGAGAAGATTGTGGAAGCCGGAAGACGTTTCGGACTGAAGCCGCGCATCCATGCAAATCAACTTGGCCGCTCCGGCGGTGTTCAGGTTGGTGTGAAGACCAATGCGCTCAGCGTGGACCACCTTGAGCACATCGATACCGAAGAAATCGAAGCCTTGAAGGGCAGCAACACGATGCCAACGGTGCTGCCATGCGCAGCATTTTTCCTTGGATTGCCTTTTCCACCCGTGAGAAGAATGCTCGATGCAGGTTTGCCTGTTGCAATAGCTTCTGATTATAATCCCGGGAGTTCGCCGTCGGGCAACATGTCGTTCATGATATCGCTCGCCTGTATCAAAATGAAGATGACACCGGAAGAGGCCTTTAATGCAGCAACAGTCAATACTGCATTTGCGCTCGAGCTGGAAAATAACCATGGATCGATCACCAGGGGAAAAGTGGCGAGCGTTTTCATAACTAAGGAGATCCCATCTATCGCGTACATTCCCTATGCCGTATCGGCAAATTTGATTGAAACCGTGATCCTCGGCGGAAAACTCGTTACCTCGGATAGAGCCTCCTGAGCTCGTCGTCATGAACAATGGCTCATGCCTTTGGTATCTTTTCCCAAATTTTTTACATTAAACCTATTAACGCCCCGGGCGTTTAAAGACCAGGTTAAAATCGTGCCCTGAAAATCATCCGGCTAGCTGATGTCAGACTTTGTTAACATGCCCCTGTTTCCGCTTTCCCTTCTACCACTTCCAGGGGAGTTGGTCCCGCTGCACATCTTTGAACCGCGTTACAGACAATTGTTTGCAGACCTTGAACGACTCGATATTCACTTTGGTATCTATTGTAACCATGAGCTCAACGGGCAACGGATCGGGTCGGTGATGAAACTCGAAAGTGTTATCAAGAAATACCCGGGTGGCGAATCGGATGTCATTGTGAGGTGTACGGACATGTTCGCTATGAACAGGATGTTCAGGAACTTTCGCGATAAGATGTATCCCGGTGGCGAGATCAGCAGGTGGTATATCAATGCCGACGAGGTAGTGGGGGAAGATCTCTATTCGGTGTTCAATGAGTTTCAAAGGAGACGCAACATTACAAAGCAATTCCGGGTATTCAGTTTATATCAGATCGCCATTGAATTGAACCTGGATCTCTTCGATAGGTATAAATTTGCTCTTGCATCACCCGCGCGCAAGGTATCTTTCCTGCATGGTCATCTCAAGTTTCAACTTCATGTCCTCGATCAGGAGGCAAAAAGCAAGGATCAGTTTTTTCTGAACTAGGCACTCCCATCTTCACCGTAAACGTGTTCTGCGTGCACCGCTACCGTTGTATGCAAACGTTGGAAGAAATTTTCTGGAACCGGAACCGTTGTAAGTGGCCTTTTGACTGCATTTTTCTCCTAACAGCTGTGACTTCTTTATGCAAACGTTTTTTTAATTAATAAATACACTTTCATTACAACTTTTAACGGATAGTGGCCGCTAAGCGTACATTTGTTCAGGAAACAAAAACAAAAACAAAATGAAACTTAAAACTCTTTTCCTCGCAGCGCTACTGGTTGTAAGCTCTGCAGTATCCTTTGCTGGAAAGGATGAACCTCGTAGAACCGGTCTGGCTATTGTACCTGTAAAAGGCAGCGAAATTTTCAAAGTTGTCTACAAGGGAGAAAATGCCGGGAAAGTAAAGTTGACGATCTACAACAACACAGGTGTCACGGTGTATTCTGAAACCATCGTCGGCCTGGACGGATTTATTTATCCGATCAACTTCAAAGGCCTGACCTCCGGAGAATATACTATCGAGATCCAGGATGCTGCCGGGAAGAAAGTTGAAAAGGTTGTATATCAGCCTGTCAAAAAGTCGAACAACTTCCATGTAAGCAGACTGTCCGAAGAGGGCAAGTTTCTGGTGACGGTGGCAAACAAAGAAAGCAACGTTATCAACATCACCATTCTCGATCGGGAGAATAACGTTATCCACACCGAGTCGAAATCTATCAACGGTGACTTCGCTCAGGTATACAAAATTGCCACCAGGACAGGTGGATGCACATTTGAGTTCTCTGACAAGTCAGGTAACAGCCAACGGTTGTTCTTCTAGGATATTAAAGAATAGTTTGGGTAAGTAGTTTAAAAGGCCTCCGGGGGGAGGCTTTTTTTATGATTTAGACTTTGAGAGAAGTGGGTGTTGGCCGGATGCTTCCGATGTTACCGGACTTGTAGGAGTTTGATCTAACATTGCTGATTAACCCCGCCTGCCGGACCCGGGCAGGGATTTTAGAAGTTAAATGCATTTTGCTTGAGTAATTTTTGATTTTAGAAGTGCCTGAATCTTGAAGCATGCAGCCTGCAGCCTTCTCCGCGACGAGGTAGCATTAGGTTCGCACGGGATTTTGCTCAATCAACTCGAGGCGATTGACGATGCTGCCGATTTCCAGGATGGTGCCGGGGCTCAGCACGGCGTTGGCGCCGATCCTTGACTTGTCTCCAACGATGGATCCGAATTTCATGAGCGGAGCAGGTTTGGATATTCCGGCAACGCGGATAAAAATCGTCTTATCGTCCCGTTCATTATAGTGGTTGGCGAGGATCGCGCCGGCCTCGATATTCACTCCTGATCCGATGATCGAATCGCCGATAAAGTTGAAATGGGCTACTGCCGTGTCAGCAACAATAATGCTGGACTTGATCTCTGCGCCGGGACCGATCACACAGTTTGATCCAATGTAGACGCCTCCCCGGATGTAAGCATGGCTCGCAATCAATGTATTTGCACCAATGACGGCCGGACCTTTGATGACCGCATGGTCTTCGACGCGGGCTGTTTTATGTATGGCGATGTTGTCCCTGACAATGAACCCGGTGTCTAGCGTTCCGATTTTTTCCGAGACATTATCGGCAACATGACGGATGAATTTCCAGGGGTTGGTTGGCTCCATCCGCGGAAATATTTCCTGCAGTGACTGTGTAAAATCGAGGATGTTAATTTCAGGACTCATAAAGCTCCAGGGGTAGGTGGTCCGGGTCTTCGAAAAAGGTAAAACGTTTTCCTGTAAAGGGATCAATGCGGATCGGTTCAGTCTCCACGTTGTGACTTCGCAGCCACTCCACGGCGGTTTCCAGGGACTTCACTTCAAAGGCGAGATGGCGCAGTCCGGCAGCTTCCGGGCGTGTGGCCCGCGTCGGCGAATCAGGAAACGAAAACAGCTCGATCAGATATTTACCGCCTAGTGCAAGGTCGAGCTTCCAGGAGTTGCGTTCAGCACGGAAATGTTCTGAACTAACCGTGAAGCCGAGGACGCCGGTGTAAAACTGCTTGCTTCGCTGGTAATCCGAGCAAATAATTGCGACATGGTGGATAGCGGAGATATTCAACATAGTCGTAATTTCCAGAAATTAACAGTAAGTCGGAAATATGGATCTGGTTTGGATGATTGCCGGAGGTGTACTGATGGTTGCCGGGCTGGTTGGCTCGGTCTTACCTTTTCTTCCCGGGCCACCGCTCTGTTTCATCGGTCTCTGGCTACAGCAATTGCGCGAGATAAAACCTTTTTCAGCCACTTTTCTCTGGATCTGGGCGGGGGTAACAATCGTGGTGATCATAGCTGACTATGTGGTCCCTGCTTACGGCACGCGTAAATATGGCGGATCGAAGTATGGTATGTGGGGATGCGTGATCGGGATGATCGCTGGCTTCTGGCTTGGCCCGTTGGGGATCATCATTGGCCCCTTCATTGGAGCGCTCATCGGTGAGTTGTTGAATTCGTCGGACTCCCAAAATGCGCTGCGTGCAGCGATGGGATCGTTCGTTGGCTTTCTCTTTGGCACTGTGCTTAAACTGATCGTTTGCGGCGTAATGACTTTTTATTTTGTGAAATCGCTTTTTACGACAATCTGAGTGCTTTCCTTTAGAAGATGAATTTCCTTACATTTAAGTTTCAAAACCTAATTAGCTAATGAAAAAAATACTTGTCCCTACCGATTTCTCCAAGTCCGCGCTAACTGCTATTGACGTAGCAAGCGATATTGCAAAAAAGGCAAACGCTCAATTGATCCTGCTGCACGTAGTTGAAGGTGCGGGTGGTGATTCATTCAACATTGAAGGACAGATAGACACTTCCGATCATTGGGAGGACCGGATATTTACAATGAAGCTGATCGAAAAAGGGAAGAAGCAGCTCGAAAGGTCTTCAACGGATCTGAGTGATCGCGGTGTGCGGGTGAAAACCGAGCTGCGTATGGGAACACCTTTTCACGGCATGCGCACGATCATCCAGGAGCAAAACGTTGATCTTGTGGTGATGGGAACCTCAGGTCATACGGCGCTCGAGGAAATGATCATCGGAACGAATACCGAGAAAGTTGTCCGCCAGTCGCGCTGTCCCGTTTTGACTGTACACAAGAAGCCATCCAGCACTGAATTTAAAAATATTGTTTATGCAACGGCGATGAGTGAAGAGGAAGAGGTTTTCTCGCGCATTGTTCGCAGAACACAGCAGATGTATGATTCCACCATCCATCTCGTACGTATCAACACACCCGGAAGCTTCAAGCGCGATGTCGTCGTGAAAAAGGAGATGCAGGCATTCGCGAAAAAGCTTCAGTTGAAGAATGTCACCATCAACGTGTTCAACGAGCTGTCCGAAGAGGAGGGTATCATCTATTTTGCCGACACCATCAATGCAGATCTGATCGCCATGGCGACGCACGGAAGGACAGGCTTTGCTCACGTTTTGGCGGGCAGTATTGCAGAGGACGTTGTCTCACATGCGAAGCGCCCGGTACTTACTTTCGTAACCAAGAATCGCTGATAGACGTTTCTGACGTAACTACGACTTTCAAGGGCCGCAAGGCCCTTTGGTTTTATGAAAGATTACTATGCGATACTGAACGTGCCAAGGGATGCAACGGCTCACGAGATAAAGAGGGCCTACAGGTTGCTTGCGGTGCGTTATCACCCCGACAAAAACCGTGACCCTGCCGCCGAACAATTATTCAAGGAGATCAATGAGGCATACGAAGTGTTGGGGGACGTGTATGAACGCCAGCGTTACGATGGCAGCTTTTCCACACATCGAACCTCTCACGATAAGGAGCCCGTTGTTCAGGGCTCGCGTCATCGCGATCCTGCGTACAGACGCAAGCAGCCTCGCCAGAAGGTAAAATCCGAAAAGCAACGGATGTTCGAGATGATGGAGGTATATGTGCCGCTCATGACGAAAGTAGTAACCTTTGCGCTGATTGTTTCGGGGTTGTTCTTTTTCGATTTTATACTCCCCAACAAAGTCACTACGGAAAGGATTGTCCAGTCCGCCATCGTGAAATCGCACACCTCGCGCTCAAGTGTTCCGCAGTGGCGAATTATGACAAATACGGGTAAAGTCGTTGATATCCTGTACAACCACGCTGCTGACTTCAGGCGAGGCACGATCGTGGAGGTAGAGCGCTCGCGGTTTCTAGGTATCGTTCTGTATATATCGAATGGCAATACCACGATCCGCATCAATAAGTCGTTGTATGGTAATTTTTCATTTGCACCGCTGGCATTGTTCGGAACCGCCGTATTCGGCTGGTACTATCGCTGGCGCATTGACTATGTATTCAATGCCGGTGTCGTTTCAATTTTGCTTCTAATGCTTACCTTCGTGTTGTATCTGGTAGTACATTGATCCTATGAGTAAGAAAAACGATTGGAAAAAAAGGGAAGGAGTTGTTTACTCTACCAATTCTGATTTTGAATATCAGCATCAGGAATCCGACGAAGCCGTGACGCTTCCGCCACAACAGCAAAATCTGAAGGTGTTGCTCGATAAAAGCGGAAGGGCCGGAAAGCAAGTCACCATTGTAACAGGCTTTATCGGAAGTAGCACGGACCTCGAGACGCTTGGCAAACTTCTGAAGTCGAAGTGTGGTGTTGGCGGTTCTGTGAAAGATGGAGAGGTGTTGATCCAGGGCGATGTCCGGGAAAAACTCGTACAGATCCTTACCAAAGAAGGATATAAGGTAAAACGCGTCGGCGGCTAGCCTTCATGCGCCCCGTCGAACCATTTTTTAAAATCATTCACCCGTTCCCTGCTCACGACAATCTCCTTGTCGAAATCGTTGTGTAACAGGATCTTCAACCTGCTGTTGGAATACACTACAACATCCTTGATCGCATTGATGTTGATGATAAACGTTCTGTTGAGCCGGAAGAACGTGACAGGATCCAGCATTTCTTCGAGCGCTTCGAGCGTGTAGTCGATGATAAATTTTCGCGTCTGGCTCGTTAAGAGAAATACGTCTCTTCCCTCCGCATAGAAAAGCAAGATATTGTCGGTTGTTACCGAGCGAATGTGCTCTCCCAGCTTTACCATGAACCTGGTCTTGTAGTTCTTTCTAAAACCGGTGGTTGAATCCCTGAGTACCGCCTGCTGCTCTTTTGTAAGCTGGAATTGTTCACGCAGGTTCTGGAATTTTTTCATGCTGTTGCCGAGATCGGTAAATGTTATCGGCTTCAGCAGGTAGTCAATGCTGTTGACCTTGAAAGCATCCAGTGCGTATTCATTGAATGCGGTAGTGAAGATCACGGGTTTTTTGATGTCGATCTGCTGAAAGATCTGGAAGCTGAGTCCGTCGATCAACTGGATATCCATAAAGATCAGATCGATGCGATCGAGGTTGGAACGGAGAAATTCCGTCGTCTCCTGTATCGATGCGAGCTTGCCAACGATGTTGTACGCCGGATCGTATTTCAGCAGGTATCGTTCCAGTTTTTCCGCCGCGGGAACTTCGTCTTCAACAATGAGTATGTTCATCAGTTCAGTTCTTCTAGAAGTTTAATGACCGGAAGCTTAACAAAACTTTCCTGATACGCCTTGATCTTGATCAGAGGCAGGTCGGTAAATCTTGTGTACGATCTCTGTAATTTAACAAATGCAAACTCGCTTGCGGGGTGAGGGATAAGCTTATCGTTCAATCGTGTCGGTCGCGTCAGGTAGTCATCTGCCTGATAACATCTGATCACGAAATCGTCAAACCCGGCAACAATGCTGTTTCTTACGATCGTCTCGAATATGAGTGGAAGAGATCCCGGGATCAGCATCCCTTCACCGAGGTCGTCCAGGTTCATTTCCAGCTTGATCTTGCCCTGATACTTTTCGTTGAGCAGCCTGATCATGTTTTTTCCTGCACTGATCTCATCGTCAACGCTTACCACCTCATCTGACCGGTGCGTGAGAATGTAGCGATAGCAGCTTGCGAGGCAGTCGATGTAGTCTTCAGCTTTTTCTACGTCCCTGTACATCAATGTGATCAGGTTTTCCAGACTGTCATAGAGCAGGTCCGGATTGATATCGTTCTTGAAGTTCGAGATCTCGGCGTCGAGTATTTCCTTTTGTTGCCGCTCGATGTTCAGCTTCAGGGAATTTTCTTCGGTGAGGTATCGGTTGCTGAGATAAATGATATTGTATAATACTGTCAGGACGGCGAACAATATCGTGAAGATCGTCAATTCGCCCGTACTGACCTGGAAGCCGATGACATGCTCGTAATAGAGCGATATACAGGCCGATGTTGCAGCGAGAGCGAGTAACGTCGAGCCTAAGGTCTGAATAACAATACTGGTGACGGTGAAATCTTCACCTTTCACGATTTTGGCTCCGGCAATAAGTGCCAGCCGAACAACCTCGAAGGAGATGAATGAAAGTCCGATGCAAAAATAGACCTCCTGACTGCTGAAGAGCACGCTCAACTGGCCTACGTTATTATTAATGAGGAGGATCAGCAGATAGATCAGTATACCACACACGATCGGCGAGATCAATCTGAAAAGGGGCCGATGGATAAATGACTCTTTCACGCTGAGAATTTTTGTTCGTTGTGAATAGCGTGCAGCACAGGTAAGGCCACCGTGAATTTTTCGCGATCATCGATCACCACGGATTCGCGGGTAAAGAACTGATAACGTCTTCTGATGTTGTCAAGCCCAACGTTGAACGACTCCACATCGGTTGTGGATCCCGATTTTGTGTTGATCACACGGAGATAGGTATTATCCTGAGCGGTAATGTAGATAAAGAGTTTTTTATCCGACCGGATAGCATTGTGCTTCACGGCATTCTCCACAAGCATCTGAAGTGTCAACGGCGGGATCCTGCTTTTCATGATGATGGCCGGAACATTGATCTCTACTTCTACCTGCTGCTGGAAGCGTATCCGCAGAAGGTAATAATATGATTTCACGAAGTCGATCTCTTCTTCGAGCAGGACATAGGTCTTGTCCTGATTCTTTAGTACATATTGATATGTTTGCGCGAGCCTGCGGATGAATTGTTCGGCGGATGCGACATCCCTGATCATCAGGGACGAGATCGTATTCAGGCTGTTGAATAAGTAATGCGGACTTACCTGACTCTTCAACGCCTGGAATTGCAGCTCCATTTGTTTGCGTTCGTTCCTGACAGTTTCAATTTGCGCGATCGTATACTGATTGTACGAATACGTCAACGCATAGATCACCCGATAGATAAAAAGTACGAGGGCAGACAGTATAGCGACTTTAAGAACAAGGTTGTCATTGATCAGTTCACTTTCTCTACGGAAAATGTCGAAGGCGAGGTTCAGCATGAGCAGGAAGGCGAAGGTCAGGAGGAGATCGAGCATATAACCGGATATGAAGCGGATGCTGAAAGCGCTACGCCAGGACAATAGCCGGTCGAGTGTTTTATTGAGGAGTCGAATAAAAACAGCCCAGATGAGTCCGGCGAGGGCGGCAATGCCTATACTCGCAGATTCCGTCACGCCGGGAAAGCTACCATATCGGCTGTAGTGCAGATAGCTGAATACAAAGATCCCGGCTATTAACCCGGTAACACAGCTCATCGCGTAAGAGCGCATCGATGGTCCCATCAGAATTCCGGTGATTTTTTTATAAGCCATGGCTACCGAATTTAAGGGATAAACCGGTAACCACG